>WFMB01000095.1 GCA_009177185.1 Bacteroidales bacterium | reverse complement strand
CAGTTCACCTTATTGAGTGCTTCTGCATACGCACGCCCTAAACCAAAACCCAATTGTTCGGTAGAAGCTAAACGAATTCGAGAACTTGCTGTTGATGATGGTACAACTGTTTGTCCTGTGCCATCTAATAACTTATAGTTGATATCAACCTTGCACTCAACCGTCTTTTTGTCAACCCACTCCAGTTTGAATGTTTTCACATCAACATCAAAGCGAAAGTCTCCATCTTGTGTAATATCAAAATGCATCCTTTGCATATAATTATTGGTTGCATCGTTTGCAAAGTCTCTGACCGAGGGGATGAAAATGTATTGAGGAAGAAATACACGCGTACTCTTTGATAGATTCGTGTCATCGTACATCTCATCTTCTGTCACAGTTGAGGTGACATTTAGCCTGATTGTCTTGTCCAAATTGCGATAGGTCGTTGGTACACTTTGACTTGAAACGACCAAGGGTACTTCAATCTTTGCCCCTGGTTTTAACTTTGATACAGACATACACGATGTAACCATTCCAACCATAGCAAACATCATAAAGATGTTGCTAACACATTTTATACTTTTCATATAACGAGGTTGTTAATTAGTTGTGTGTATTTTTACAATTTTAGCAGTTGCCGTAGCCTGATACTCAACCACATTATTGCTTACATTTGATGCGCGTGTGGTTACAATAGGTTCAAGTGCGCCATCTGCACCATAGTCCTTTATGACTTCGATTAAGCGTGCAATGGCAACTCGACGAGCAAACTCTTCCGCATTCGGAAGTTCAACGCTGTATGAGGCATCCTGAAGCAGATAGCCAAACGTGGCTGTGCCATGAAAAGAAGACAGCGTCCATCCTGTTGAGTTGTTAAATTTGAATTTATAGGAGAAATCGCCGTCTTCACTGGTCAGTTTCAGTGACGTTCCAGAGTATGTGGCTGTAACAGAAGCCGTTTCCGTAACTGTTTTGAGGATGTCATAGTCCCCCTTCTGAAGATTCAGCGCTCCAACAGAAATGGCATCAGCGGAACTTACGGCTCTTGGGACGACAAGATTCTTTTGTCCACCACATGATGTCATCAATGTGACTGCCGCACAAATGATACTTGCGAAAATGAGTTTTTTGTTCATTTTTTTGAAATTGTTTTTAGTTAATAAATAAAGTTGATTGATTACTACAGCTCACGCTTGGTCAACACCAAGAGCGAGCATGTATGTACATGATAACTCTAACAGAACAAATTGATTGACCAGTGGTCAGGGCGTGCCGCATGGGACACATCAGATTTCTTGCTCCTCATGCCATAAATGTGCATAAAAGTAACCCTCTGTTGGTTGCCATTGACGGTGATAGAATGACTGAAAGATTTGCCCACGACACCTGCATGCGCACCTTCTTCAATACGTATGCTGTTCGCGTTACTATTCTGTTCTGCAATATGTTGATAAAGCATCGCAATATCATCAGAAACCCAAGAATCCCGATTGAGTAGTTTAGTGAAACAAAAAAGCGCAGGACCCGTACCCGTTGCTCGTCTTGCTGCTAAAAGGCCTTCGCATTGCCCGGAAATAGTTAGAACGAGCAACGCAGAGCCTACGCCGTATGATATATACAACACCCTAAGTGAATATGTCATAGGCACATCCACTTAAGGGTATCTTTATCATACCCGAGGGCATCTACCGCTACTTCATTCTCGACTATTTCCAAAGAGGTTGCGAAGTTCTTAGCAGCCAAGAATCAAGCGTCAAGTATACGCTTCATTATGTAATGACCTTCCCGCCCACTCCACAAAGGAGTCTCACGGCGTAAGTCTCGGCAAAGGTACAAATGTTTTTTGAATTGGATGCAAGCCTATCACAAAAAATTGGAATCTCTTGTTTCCTTTTTGATGAGGAACGTCTCAAATGACAGGTGATGAGGAGTGAATAAAGTGTACCCTAATGCGGTCATAGAAAAACTTCCTCATGAAGCTTCCCTGAACATCCTCGCCACGTCTCGCCTCTCCCTCCTACAAATGCTTTCAAAATCGATGTCCCCGACATCGACCAATCGGAGTCCCCGACATCGGTTGACCGATGTCGGGGACTCCGATTTAGACACCTATTTTGTGTTTGGTTTCTGTCTGGGTCGCTCAAAGCATAAACACCCTTCCTTGGCATGGGAGAGAAAGCAAAAGATTGCCCACAGATGCGCAATACAGAGTATACGGAATGACAGATAGGGAACAAAAAAAGTGGATACCCCATTAGGGAGGTATCCACGCCTTCTAATTGATAAAGTGAGAATAATGTCATTCAACCATCTTATCCGTTGCTCACGCAACCACTGATGCTGAATGTATGCCATGCGTTCTCGCGAATTGAGGCATAATCATCTGAAATAAATGTAATTCATTCAATCTATACANGTTNNCATCGCCACCGNNTGTTGCNGTAAAACCACNGNTGNAATNGGGAAACNGCTCCAATGGTTCTCGTGCCGATTTCTATCTGTATGAGTCGTCGCCACGGGTGAGTCCCTTTAGAAGGGGACATCGCTGGGGGCTTGTGTCACGTCCAGTCCTCCAAACGGGTCGTCGTTCCCCACCCCTATGCCGTTCAGTTTGGATGGCGTTGGCTTGATGGTGCCATCATCGGTAGGCATGGGCGGCACTTCGTCGTCAAGGTTCAAGAAACGGGCGTATTCGCTACGGAACCGCAGGGTCACATCGCCCACCGCGCCGTTTCGGTGCTTGGCTATGATGATTTCAGCCTTGCCTTTTGTGTCGTTGCCATACTGGTCTTTGTATATCTTATAGTATTCGGGACGATGGATGAAGCACACCATGTCGGCATCCTGCTCAATGGCACCCGATTCGCGCAGGTCGCTCAACTGGGGACGCTTGCTGTCGGGACTGTCGGGATTGCTGCTTGTGCGCTGTTCCACCGAGCGGTTCAACTGCGACAGGGCTATGATGGGGATGTTAAGCTCCTTTGCCAAACCTTTCAACGAGCGCGATATGGTGGAGACTTCTTCTTGGCGAGAGCCGTAGGACATGCCCGATGCGTTCATCAGCTGGAGGTAGTCGATGATAATCATCTTGACCCCATAGTCGCGTACCAATCGGCGGGCTTTTGTGCGGAGTTCAAAGACGGACAAGGACGGCGTGTCATCTACATAGAACGGTGCGCCGAAGAGTTCGTGCATCTTGTAGTCAAGCTGCTGCCACTCATGGGGGNCCTAATTGTNCGCTNTTGATTTTCTCGCCNGGAATCTCNCACACGTTCACAAGCAGACGGTTGANCAACTGCACATTGGACATTTCGAGCGAAAACATGGCAACGGGTATCTTTTGGTCAACCACCATGTTGCGCGCCATAGAGAGCACAAATGCGGTCTTACCCATTGCTGGTCGTGCGGCAATGATGATGAGGTCGGAGTTCTGCCAGCCGGATGTCATGGCATCCAGTTTATTATACCCGGAGGAAAGTCCTGACAAGTTGTCTGTTCGGGCGGCGGCTTTCTTCAACAGGTCGTATGCTTCGTTGATGACGGGGTCAATCTGGGTGAAGTCTTTCTTCAGATTCGACTTGGAAAGTTCAAACAGTTTTCCTTCTGCCATCTGCATGAGTTCCTGAATATCCTGACTCTCATCAAACGCTAACTTCTGAATGTTGCTTGTATAGGATATAAGATCACGCGCCAAGGCTTTCTGTGCTACAATGCGGGCATGAAACTCCAAATGGGCGGCAGATAACATTGAGCGCGACAGCTCTACGATATAGGCGGCTCCACCTGCATTCTCCAAGTCACCGTTCTTCTGCAACTGATTTGTGATCGTGAGCACATCAATGGGTTCGTTGCACGCTGCTAATGCTTGAATCGCCTCGAAAATCACCTGATGCTTCGACTCATAAAAAGAATGAGGCTTGAGGAAGTCGGTGACAGTGGCAAACGCATCTTGCTCAATCAGACATGCGCCAATGACCGCCTTCTCCAGCTCGAGGGCTTGAGGTTGCAAACGTCCCAATGGTGCAAGCTGTTCCTGCTCATTGTTACGAGTTGATTTTCTTCTATTTGTCGTTCTTTGTTCAGGCATTATTCAAAGACTGAATTTGTTTTGGTTGAAGCACGTTTTTGCTTTATCAGTTGCAAATTTAGAGATAAAAGGCGAATGCAACAAACGGGAGACCGTTAAGTTATGAACACCCCTTGCTTGAAGCTGTTGATAACCCTGTTGATAACTCCATTTCAACGGGCAACTTGCGTCAAAAAAAAATTGAGAATGGCAAAGAAAAGCATTGGCAGGGAGCGGAGGTGTGTACTTTCGCCCCACGGCAAACATGCCACACACAAATAGAAAGAGTTTTGCCTGTGGTTGAAATAGCGACTTTGCGCAGGGCGTTGTTTGAGGACATTTTTTAGCCATTTCCTCTAAATATGTAAGAGGAAATTTCAGCAATAACTGAAAAAACGCTACCTTTGTGCCGTTTTTTGTAATTCACGACAAACAGCATGAACATTCTAATCATTGGTGCTACATCGGGCATTGGCTATCGCCTTTGGCAACATTATTCTGCTCTGGAGAATAAGGTGGTTGTTATGGGGCGCAGGAAGGATGTGCTGGATGCAATGGTGCAGAAAGCTCCGAGCAATACGGTTGGCGTTCAGTGCGATATAGCTGACATTGCATCTTTTAATGCAGGATTCTGTCAGGTTATAGAGCGTTTCAAGGCGCTTGACCTTGTGGTGGTGTGTGCAGGCATTGGGGATTTGAATCCCGATTTGGATGTAAACACCGAACTTGCTGTTGTCAAGGTGAATGTTGATGGATGGACGAATTGCGTGAATGCTGCATATCATCATTTCGCAACTCAGAAGTGCGGTCATTTGGTCACAATAACGTCAGTGGGAGGCTTGCAACCCACTCCTGTCGCGCCATCGTACAGCGCATCCAAGGCTTTTCAGATAAGCTATACCAAGTCCTTGCAGAAGAAAGTCAAAGGCTCTCAGATTGTCGTTACAGAGATTCGACCGGGGCTTGTTGACACACGCATGGCAAAAGGCGATGGTTTGTTTTGGGTGATGCCTTTGGAGAAAGTGACAAAGAGCATCATCAAGACCATTGAGAAAAAAAGAAGCCAGGCGATTATCACTGGCAGATGGCGAATCATCAATTTCTTGCTTAAACATTTTTGTTGAGCACTGATTGTTGCAACAAAACATACAAAATATAGTTAATTAACAAAATTATGGCGAATGTAATTAAAATTACGAAAGGCTTGAACATCAACCTCAAAGGTAAGGCTGCTGCTCAGGTTTCAGCCGCTCCTGCATCGAAGGTCTATGGTCTTGTTCCTGATGCGTTTTGGGGCATGAAGCCAAAAGTGGTTGTCAAGGAAGGGGATGAAGTGAAGGCTGGTGATGCGTTGTTTGTCAACAAATTGCATCCCGAAGTAAAGTTCGTCTCTCCTGTTGCGGGCAAGGTGACGCTTGTGGAGAGAGGCGACCGTCGTAAAGTTTTGAGCGTTCAGGTGGAAGCCGCTACGCAACAAGCGTATGTGGACTTCGGGAAGAAGGACGTGAAGACGCTGAATGGTGAGCAAGTGAAAGCGGCTCTCCTCGAAAGCGGACTTTTCGGTTTCTTCATCCAGCGTCCTTACGCCGTCGTTGCTGACCCGAACGATGTGCCTAAGGGCATTTTTGTGTCTGCCATCGCAGACATGCCGCTCGCTGCTGACATCGACGTTGTGTTGAAGGGCAAGGAAGCAGATTTCCAAACGGGTATTTCTGCGCTCGCCAAGCTGGCAAAGGTGTATCTGGGTGTCAAGCCCGATAGCCCACTTATAGGGACGAAGGACGCCGAAGTCACCGTGTTCAAGGGCAAGTGCCCTGCTGGTAACGTAGGCGTTCAGATTAACCATGTGGCTCCCATCAACAAGGGTGAGGTCGTTTGGACCATTGGTGCTGAAGAAGTCGTTTTCATCGGCAGACTTTTCAACAAAGGCATCGTGGATTTGACCCGCACCATCGCTGTGGCAGGCTCTGAAATCACAGTTCCCCAGTACATGCAAGTGCTCGTGGGTGCCAAGATTGGCGACATCGTGGCTGGAAACGTGAACATGGACAAAAAGGTGCGTCTTATCGACGGCAACCCTCTTACGGGCATGCAAACCAACGAAGACGCATTTATTTTAGCCCATTCCACCGAAGTTACCGCCATTCCTGAGAATGACAACACAGCGGAACTCTTCGNTTNNATTGCNCCACGCTTGANCCAATTCTCTGTCAGCCGTTCTNACTTCTCATGGCTGATGCCAAAGAAAGAATATGTGCTTGACGCACGTGTGAAAGGTGGTCATCGCCACATGATTTTCAGTGGCGAATACGACTCAGTGTTCCCCATGGACATCTATCCAGAGCAGCTGGTCAAGGCAATTATCGCTGGTGACATCGACCGCATGGAAGCCCTCGGCATCTATGAGGTGGCACCAGAAGACTTTGCCGTAGCAGAGTTTGTGGATAGCTCGAAAGTTGAACTCCAGCGCATTGTTCGGGAGGGTCTCGACATGCTGCGTAAAGAAAACGAATAAGCAATATGGGACTTAAGAAATTTCTTGACAACTTGAAGCCAACCTTCTTAGAAGGAGGTAAGCTCAGTGCTTTCGGCTCTCTCTTTGATGCAGCGGAGACATTCTTCTTTGTACCTAATGAGACAGCCAAAGTGCGTGGCGCGCAGATTCACGACGCCATCGACTCTAAGCGTTCTATTTTCTTTGTAGTGATAGCCCTGATTCCTGCTATACTCTTCGGAATGTATAACATTGGTTATCAGCACGCTCTTGCAACAGGCGGACTCACCCCTGATTCTTGTCCTTGTGCAGATGTGTGGGGCAACTTCCTCTATGGCTTGGCTGTGATGCTGCCTAAAATTGTGGTCAGCTATGCAGTCGGTCTTGGAATTGAAATCGCAGTGGCTCAATGGAAGAAGGAAGAGGTACACGAGGGTTTCTTCGTGACAGGTATCCTCATTCCGCTCATCGTTCCTGTGAACTGCCCACTTTGGATTTTGGCGATAGCAACGGCATTCGCTGTCATTTTTGCCAAGGAAGTGTTTGGCGGCACAGGCATGAACATCTTCAACCCAGCTTTGGTCACTCGCGCCTTCTTGTTCTTTGCCTATCCATCAATGATGTCGGGCGATAAGGTATGGGTGAACGGCAAGTATATCGACTGCATCAATGGCACTCCCGCTGTGGATGCCGTGTCTGCCGCTACCCCACTCGGTCAGTTGGCAGCAGGTGAACCTGTGACTGCTACTCCGATGGATACCATCATTGGTATCATCCCTGGTTCCATCGGTGAAACTTCGGTCATCGCTATCCTGATTGGTGCTGTCATCCTCGTATGGACAAACATTGCCAGCTGGAAAATCATGCTCTCCACTTTCGTGGGTGGTGCTTTGATGGCATACTTCCTCCGTTACGAAAATGCTCAGAACTTCGAGTGGTGGGAACAGCTCACAGTAGGTGGTTTCTGCTTCGGTGCTGTATTCATGGCTACTGACCCTGTGACAAGCCCCCGTACCGAAGGCGGTAAGTGGATTTTCGGCTTCCTCATTGGTGCCATGGCAATCATCATCCGTGTGCTCAACCCTGGCTATCCAGAGGGCATGATGCTTGCCATCCTGTTGATGAACGTGTTCGCACCACTGATTGACTACTGCTTCGTACAATCTAATATCAACAAGCGCGCAAAGCGTGCTACAAAGTAAAAAAGGAGGACGTAAGAAATGGCAAAACTGAATACAAATAGCAATGCGTACACGATTATCTACGCATCTGTGATGGTCATTATCGTAGCATTCCTCCTCGCTTTCGTGGCTTCGGCCTTGAAACCAACGCAGGACGCGAATGTGGAACTTGACAAGAAGAGCCAAATCCTCGCCGCACTCAACATCCGCGACGCGAAGGACGTGGCTGNCACGTATGCTGAAGTGGTGAAGANCGACCCCATCTATGGTACTGATGCCNNACAAGGACCGAAAGCACAGACGGGCGGTTTCGCTGTGGCCACAAAAGAAATCACTCCTGACAATCGCCCACTCTATATCGCAGAGGTGGATGGTGAGACGAAGGTTGTTGTGCCAGTGAAAGGCGCAGGTCTTTGGGGTGGTCTTTGGGGCTACATTGCAGTGAATGCCGATGGTGAAACCATATATGGCACTTACTTCTCACACGAGTCGGAGACCGCAGGTCTGGGTGCTCGCATTGCAGAGCAGTGGTTTCAGGACAGCTTCAAAGGCAAAAAAATCTTTGCCGATGGCAGCGACGAGATTGCGCTCAGCGTTATTAAGAAAGGAAAGGAAGGAAACCTCGCACCCGAGAACTATGTAGATGGTGTGACAGGCGCAACCCTCACTTCCAATGGTGTAAACGACATGATTAAAGACGGTCTTGGCCTGTACAAAGACATTCTTTCAATCAATAAATAAAGGAGGACAAAGAATATGAGTTTATTTTCTAAAGAGAATGGCGAAGTCTTCATGGGTCCGCTCAATCTGAACAACCCTATCGCAGTTCAGGTCCTCGGCATTTGCTCGGCACTTGCTGTCACTTCACAGCTGAAACCAGCCATCGTGATGGGACTCTCTGTGACCGTCATCACCGCATTCTCGAACGTGATTATTTCCCTGATTCGCAAGACGATTCCGAACCGCATCCGCATCATCGTGCAGCTGGTGGTTGTCGCCGCACTCGTAACGGTTGTGAGCAACATCCTCAAAGCATACGTCTATGATGTGAGCGTTCAGCTGAGTGTCTATGTAGGACTAATCATTACCAACTGTATCCTGATGGGACGTCTTGAAGCGTTTGCCATGCAGAATGGTCCTTGGGAGAGCTTCCTCGATGGAATCGGCAACGGTCTTGGTTACGCAATCGTGCTGGTCATCGTAGGTTTTATCCGCGAAATCCTCGGCTTCGGCACTTTGCTGGATTTCCAGATTATCCCCGAGAGTACCTACGTTGAGAAAGGTGGTCTTTACTTGAACAACGGTATGATGACCATGCCCGCCATGGCACTCATCATCGTGGCTTGTGTCATCTGGGCGCACCGTGCATACAACAAAGATTTAGAGTCATAAGTAACATACCTCAATCGTATATAAAAGAAAAAGAATTATGGAACACTTCATTAGTTTGTTCGTCCGCTCCATCTTTGTGGACAACATGATTTTCGCTTTCTTCTTGGGTATGTGCTCTTATCTTGCCGTATCTAAGACAGTGAAGACATCATTCGGGTTGGGTATTGCGGTCACTTTCGTGCTCCTCATCACTGTTCCCGTAGATTACCTGCTTCAGACGAAGGTGCTCGCTGAAGGCGCACTTGCCGAAGGCGTTGACCTTACATTCCTCGCTTTTATCCTCTTCATTGCAGTCATTGCCGGCATCGTGCAGCTGGTCGAGATGATAGTGGAGCGCTTCTCCCCTTCTCTCTATGCCGCACTCGGTATATTCCTGCCACTGATTGCCGTGAACTGCGCCATCATGGGTGCATCGCTCTTCATGCAGCAGCGCATCCAGCTCGACCCTGCCACTTCCACTCAGGCCATCTCAGGCATCGGCGACTGCGTTGCCTATGCACTTGGCTCTGGTATCGGTTGGACACTCGCTATCGTGGGTCTTGCCGCTATCCGTGAAAAGATGGCATACTCTGATGTGCCCAAACCCCTCCAAGGCCTCGGCATCACATTCATCACAGTAGGTCTTATGGCAATGGCATTCATGTGTTTCTCTGGTCTTAAAATCTAAAAAAAGAAAGGACATAGCAATTATGGATATGACATTTATATTATATAGTATAGGAGTGTTCTTGGTGATTGTGCTTGTGCTCGTCATCATCCTCCTCATTGCTAAGAAGTACCTTTCTCCAAGCGGTAATGTCACCATTACCATCAACGGAAAGGACAAGGTTGAAGTGGAACAAGGTTCAAGCCTGCTCTCCACCCTCGCAGCCAAGGACGTCTATCTTCCATCTGCCTGTGGTGGTAAAGGCTCTTGCGGACAATGCAAATGTCAGGTAGTCTCTGGCGGTGGTGAGATTCTCGATTCAGAGAAGGGACACTTCACTCGCAAGCAGATAAAGGAAGGCTACCGTCTTGGTTGCCAGTGCAAGGTGAAGGGCGACCTCGAAATCAAGGTGCCCGACTCAGTGATGGGTGTCAAGGAATGGGAATGCACCGTAATTGGCAACCGCAACGTGGCAACCTTCATCAAGGAGTACAAAGTGGCACTACCTCCAGGCGAGCACATNGACTTCGAGCCTGGTTCCTACGCACAGATCAAGATTCCAGCATTCTCTATCGACTACGACAAGGACTTCGACAAGAGCCTCATTGGCGACACCTACCTGCCCGCATGGGAGAAGTTCGGACTCTTTGGTCTCAAATGTACCAACGATACTCCAACCATCCGTGCCTACTCTATGGCAAACTACCCCGACGAGGGCGACATCATCACGCTCAACGTCCGCATTGCCACACCTCCATTCAAGCCCAAGGACCAAGGTCCAGGCTTTATGGACGTGAACCCTGGTATCGCATCGTCTTACATCTTCTCGCTCAAACCGGGCGACAAGGTTATCATGTCAGGTCCTTACGGAGAGTTCCGTCCGCAGTATGGCACAGGTCGTGAGATGATTTGGGTCGGTGGCGGTGCAGGCATGGCTCCTCTCCGTGCACAGATTATGCACATGCTCAAGACCCTCAACACACGCGACCGCGAGATGCATTATTTCTACGGCGCACGTGCGCTGGAGGAAATCCCATTCCTCGACGACTTCCTCCAATTGGAGAAGGACTACGACAACTTCCACTTCCACCTTGCCCTCGACCGTCCAGACCCGAAGGCCGATGCAGCAGGTGTGAAATACACTCCAGGATTCGTAGCCCCAGTGATGGGCGACACCTATCTGAAACAGCATGAGAACCCCGAAGATTGCGAGTACTACCTCTGCGGTCCTCCAATGATGGCAAAGACAGTGCTCGACCTTCTCCATTCTCTCGGTGTGGAAGACGACATGATTCGCTTCGACAACTTCGGTGGCTAACCGATAGAACAACTACATTTTTACTAATAAAAAAGGAGCTGCACCAATCAAGGTGCAGCTCCTTTTTTATTTTGCTCTATTAGCAGGCAGGAGAACAATGATTTTTGTTATGCTTTACAAGCCTTCTTCATTAACATGGTTTAGTCATTACACAAAAAGCGCAGACTTCCGTCATACGCTTCACTGGCCTGCAACAGCCATCAATCCATTATGAGGAATCCACGCTATAGGTGAACTCCAATATGGATTGATTGTTGCTCTTATCATCTTGGTCGAGGTTGCAGTTCGTGAAGCGATTGAGCAAATATATGTAATGCTTCGAGTCAAAGCATGGGCAAAAGTACAAAGATTTTCCCGAACCACATAATAAATTCAATGAAAAAACTTGGATACAGGTTGAAAGCATGCGTATGGTGGCTCGGTTTGACCAACTGCGATTATCGCAAATGTCGATTGTAGCGAAGAATGCCAGACGAAACAGATACANNCACAAACATCTNTTGGACTTATTCATAACTNATNAATAANTATTTATAACTTACGAACAATCATTCATAAGTTGCGAATAATTGTTCATAAGTTATGAACGAATCATTTGCTGGGTGTGATATCATTTCTTTGACGGAGAAAAGGCGACTCTGTTTGTGGAAGAAAAGGGAAAGGACGAGTGGAAGTGCAGGTTTTATGATACAATTAGAAACGGAGTTCCCAGCAAGAAGGCGCATTTTGTGGGTTAAAAATGAGAGTTGTGGGCAAAAAGTAAGATTAAGATACGGAATAACATGAATTTACGATAATTTTGTGTACCTTTGCACCTTAAGAGATTAGGCGTAATGGCTAAATATCTGCGACATATCATCCTTTCGGTCTTCTGTGCGCTGGGCATGCTCCCCTCTGCGGCACAGGATTCACTCAGCGTGTCTATTTTGACATGTACGCCAGGCGTTGATTTGTATNCGAAGTTTGGTCATACGGCGTTAAGGGTACAGAACCACACCACAGAACGGGACATCGTGTTCAACTATGGCTGTTTTGACGGCACTGCCAACGACTTTATGTTGAAATTCATGTTGGGACAGACGGATTATCTGCTGGAGGCAGAACCATACGCGTATTTTNTGGCTCGCTACGAATATATGGGNAACGGCGTGACGGAACAGGTGCNCAACCTCAGCCAAGAAGAGGCTCAGCGATTGGCTTATCTCCTGTTTGAGAACATCCGTCCTGAGAATCAACAATACCGCTACCTGTGGCTTTATGACAACTGCACCGAGCGGGCACGTGACATGGTGGAGCGTGCTGTGGATGGAGCGATTGTGTATCCACGTGCGCCACAAGCACTTACCATTCGTCAGATGCTGCACCATTGCCTTGAGCAGGACGCATGGACGAACTTCGGCATTGACATGGTTTTGGGTACGGAAATCGACCAACCCGTTGACAAGCGCATACAGATGTTCCTGCCCGCATTCTACAGCAGCGAAGTAGATGATGCGCAGATAGAACGAACAGATGGCAACAAAGCCCCTCTCTTGCTTGCCACCCATCAGATACTGGTTGACACTAACGAAAGTCAACCTACCCCATTCCTGTTGTCCCCACTTTTCGTGTTCGCCATCCTTTTGGTCACGACCATCTTGCTGTTCATCTACGAATGGAGACAAGGACACTACGTGCTTTGGCTCGATGTTCCCATGCACATTGCACAAGGCATGGCTGGCATCATCGTGGCGTTCCTCTTTTTCCTTTCCGAACATCCTGCGGTGGATAGCAACTGGCTGGTGGTCATCTTCAACCCTCTCCCACTCCTTTATGCCGCATGGCTCATCTACTGTCAGCGTAAACAGAAACCAAACAAATTGTCATATATCAACATGGCGGTACTCGTCATGTTCACTGCAACAATGGCTGTATGCCCACAGACCTTCAACCCTGCCATGTGGCTCGTCGTGTTGAGCCTGCTGGTGCGGTCGTTGTCGCAAGCACATTTTACCTATCACGCCCAATCATGAAGAAGCAGATACTGACCACCTTCTTTGCCTCCATCGCCATGGCAGGCACAATGGCACAGACACCCTCCGTGCCACGATTGGTCGTGGGCATCAGCATCGACCAGCTGCGTTCTGACTATCTCAACGCGTTCATGCCCCTCTATGGAGAAGGCGGATTCAAGCTGCTCCTCGAGAAAGGACAGGTCTATTCCAACGTACAATATCAGCACACACCCATCGACCGTGCATCAGCCATCGCCTCCATCGTGACCGGCACCGTGCCATACAACCATGGCATCATTGCCGAGGAGTGGATGAACCGAGCAGAACTGCACACCAACTATTGTGTGGATGACCGCAACTATAAAGGCGTGGAAACCAGCGACTGCTCCTCACCCAAGAACCTGTTGGTCAGCACCATCGGCGACGAACTGAAGGCTGCCACCAAGGGGAAAGCCCTCGTCTATAGCGTGGCTCCCTACCGCGAAGCAGCGATTCTGGCAGCTGGTCATGCAGCCGATTGGGCCATGTGGATTGATAATCAGAACGGAAAATGGGCAGGCACCAGCTATTACGGACCTGCACCATCATGGTTTCGTTATGTCGATTCGGGGTTCATCACCGACAAGCTGACCTCTACCCCATGGAAACCGCTGAACACCGCCACAGGTACTTATAACTACTACCTGACCACCACTCAGAAGCCTTTCAGCCACACGTTCACAGGCGACAGCCGCTTCCGAGTGTTCAAGACATCAGGATTGGTCAACGAGGAAGTGACCAAAGCCGTCCGCTACTGCCTCACCAACGGCAATGCAGGGCTGGACGACGTGACCGATTTCCTTTCCGTATGCTACTATGCTGGTGATTTCCAAGCAGCCAACGGAGATGCCACTGCCACCGAATTGCAGGACACATACAAGCGTTTGGACAACGAAATAGCTTCTCTGCTGGAGAAAATCGACCAGATGGTAGGGCTTGACAAGACCCTCATCTTTGTCACCTCCACAGGCTATGACGCAGCAGAGAATACANGCGANTTGGCAAAGTATCGCANNCCAACAGGCGACTTCAACATCAATCGTTGCGCCATACTATTGAATATGTACCTCTGCGCCATGTATGGCAACGAGCGTTATGTGGAAAGCTACTTTGGCAACCAGCTCTACCTGAACCACAAGCTGCTGGAGACCAAGCAACTGAAACTTGCCGAGGTGCAGGAACACTGCGAAGACTTCCTCTTCCAGTTTAGCGGTGTACGCGACGTTTTCACGTCTCACCGCATCACCCAAGGTGCATGGACGCCAGGCATCAGCACCATCCGCAACGGATATAACCCCAAATGTTCGGGCGACATCATCGTGCAGGTTTCACCAGGTTGGAACCTTGTGAACGAGGACCGTGGCACTAAAAAGATGCAGCGTGATTCTTTCTTCGAGTTCCCGCTCATCTTTTTTGGCTATACCATTCAGCCTCAAAAGGTGGACACACCCGTCACGGTCGATTGCATCGCCCCAACTGTGGCACACCACATCCGCATCCGCGCTCCGAATGCTTGTGCCNNCTCTCCTNTCTTTTGAGCGCTATCNGGGAATNTGGCAGAGANCATAACCGTTCTCTCCTCCAAAATTTAATTTAACATTCAATAACGACAAAAACAAAAAAGACACAAAATATGGGATTTTCTATTAACAAACTGCTCAGCAGCATCTTTGGTAACAAAGCCGCACGTGACATCAAGGAGATTCGCCCGATTGTTGAACAAGTGCTGGCTATTGAGCCTGAAATTCAAAAGCTTAGCAACGATGAGCTGCGCGACAAGGTGGACGAAATCAAGGCGCAGTTACAAGACAAGGTGAAAGACAAGCGCGCTGAGATAGAGGAACTTAAAAACAAGATTCAGGAAACTGAGATAGACAAGCGTCAACCCATCTTCGAGGCAATAGACAAGAAGGAGACCGAGGTACTCGACCTCTTTGAAGAAGGTTTGACCGAGGTGATGCCTACGGTATATGCCATCGTGAAAGACACTGCCCGCCGTTTTGCTGAAGCCGACAATGGCGATGTCATCGTGACGGCAACCGACTTCNACCGTGACCTCTCCATTGAGCACGACTTTGTTGACATCGAGGGAGACAAAGCTATCTGGNNNANTNNCNGGGNGGNTGNCNGCATACGAGATGACGTGGAACATGATTCACTACAACGTACAGCTCTTCGGTGGCATTGTGCTGCATCAAGGCAAGATTGCCGAAATGGCAACAGGTGAAGGTAAGACGCTCGTGGCTACCCTGCCAGTGTTCCTCAATGCTCTGTCTCGTAATGGTGTACATGTGGTGACAGTCAACGACTACCTCGCCAAACGTGACTCAGAATGGATGGGACCTCTCTATATGTTCCACGGCTTGAGCGTCGATTGCATCGACAGACATCAACCCAACTCGGAAGCACGTCGCAGGGCTTATCAGGCGGACATCACGTTCGGAACAAACAACGAGTTCGGTTTCGACTATCTGCGTGACAACATGGCAATGGCACCCAAAGACCTAGTGCAGCGCATCCACAACTATGCCATTGTCGATGAGGTGGACTCCGTGCTGATTGACGATGCCCGTACACCGCTCATCATTTCAGGTCCCATTCCCAAAGGCGACGTGCAGATGTTCGAGGAGTACTGCCCCATCGTGGAACAGCTGGTGGAGGCACAGCGTCGTTTGGCACAAAACTATCTCTCAGAAGCCAAGAAGCTCATCGAATCAGATAACAAAGACGATGTGACCGCTGGTTTCCTGTCCCTCTTCCGTGCCTACAAGAGCTTGCCAAAGAACAATGCACTCATCAAATATCTCTCACAGCCTGGCATCAAGACGGGTCTGCTCCAAACAGAAGAAATCTACATGGAGAACAACAACCGTCGTATGCCAGAGGCCATTGAGCCACTGTTCTTTGTGGTGGATGAGAAGGTAAAGTCCGTAGAGATGACCGACAAGGGCAACCAGCTCATTGCCAACATCGTAAGGGATGATACCTTCTTCGTGTTGCCCGACATCACATCTCAACTGGCAGAGATGGAAAACGAACACTTTGAGAGCGAAGATGCCAAACTGGCAAAGAAGGATGCGCTCATGCAAGACTATGCTTTGAAGGCAGAGCGTGTACACACCATCCAGCAACTCTTGAAGGCCTACACCATGTTTGTGAAGGATGATGATTATGTCATCATGGATGGCGAGGTGAAGATTGTCGATGAGCAAACTGGTCGTATCATGGAAGGTCGCCGCTGGAGCGATGGCCTCCATCAGGCTGTCGAGGCAAAGGAGCGCGTAAAGGTCGAGGCTGCCACACAGACATTCGCCACCATCACCTTGCAGAACTACTTCCGTATGTACCATAAGTTGGCAGGTATGACAGGTACTGCCATCACGGAAGCTGGCGAGTTCTGGGACATCTATAAACTGGATGTAGTGGAGATTCCTACAAACCGTCCTATCGCACGTATCGACATGAACGACCGCGTGTATAAGACCAACCGCGAGAAGTACAACGCTGTGATTGAGGAGATTGTGAAGATGCGCAATAGCGGACGCCCCACCCTCGTCGGCACCACTTCGGTGGAAATCTCCGAGTTGCTCTCTCGCATGCTCTCCATGCGCAAGATACCACACCAAGTGCTCAACGCGAAGTTGCACCAAAAGGAAGCCGACATTGTGGCTTTAGCTGGTCAGAGCATCATGGGCGAAGTCATCAACGAAGATGGCACGAAGGAAGAACGGATGCTGGGAGCTGTGACCATCGCCACCAATATGGCAGGTCGTGGTACTGACATCAAGCTTTCTGACGAGGTGAAAGCTGCAGGTGGTTTAGCAATCATCGGCACAGAACGCCATGAGAGCCGTCGTGTGGACCGTCAGCTGCGTGGTCGTTCTGGTCGTCAAGGAGACCCTGGTTCATCTGNGTTCTATGTGTNGCTCGAAGATAAACTCATGCNCCTCTTTGCCAGCGACCGTATCTCCAAAATAATGGNCCGCCTCGGCTTTGAAGAAGGCGAAATGATTGAGCACAAGATGATTAACCAGAGCATCGAACGNNNCNAAAAGAAGGNTGAGGAGAACAACTTCGGCATCNGTAAGCGTCTGCTCGAATATGATGNCGTAATGAACAAACAGCGCAAGNTCATNTANGAGCGTCGCCGTCACNCCCTCATGGGTGAGCNCATCGGCATGGACATCGCCAATATGATATGGGATCGCGTGGTTCGTATCCTCAGCAATGGCGACTACGAAAGTTGCAAAGAAGACTTCCTGCGCATCTTTGCCATGGAGATTCCGTTCGACATGGAGACCTTCGAGGCTAAGAGCCGTCATGAATTGGAAGATGAGGCATTTGACATTGTAATCGATTCCTTCAAGAAGCGCAGCACTCGTCTTGCCTCAGTTGCCTACCCTGTCATCAAGAGCGTGTTTGAAACCAAAGGCGATATGTACGAGAACATCCTTGTGCCCATCACTGATGGTCGCCGTATTTATCAAATCAGCGTTCCACTCAAAGAAGCCTACGAAACCCAAGGAAACTCAATCCTTATTGCTTTTGAGAAAGCCATCCTGCTTCACACCATTGACGATGCCTGGAAAGAGAACCTCCGTGCCCTCGACGAATTGAAGCAATCCGTACAAAACGCATCCTACGAACAGAAAGACCCACTCCTCATCTTCAAATTGGAGTCAGTCAACCTGTTCGACACGATGGTCAACGAAATCAACGATGGCACAATTTCCGTGCTCATGCGCTGTTCCATCCCAATCGCCGAAGAGCATGATGTGCAGCAAGCACCAGCCTCCACAATGGAAGAACNCAAGCAACGTCTCACCGAGAGCCATCAGAACCTTGCTGAGCCATCCGAGACCCAACGCCAGCAGGCACAAGNCGCCCAAACAGACACCCGTGCNCGCCAACCCATCTCCCCCATTGTGAACAATGGTCCNAAGANTGGTCGCAACGACCCATGTCCATGTGGCAGCGGCAAGAAATACAAGAACTGCCACGGACGGTTGGCATAACATCCATTTGGGGATGTTACAACTATCACGGTATATAAAATAGATAAAGGGGATGAGTAAATGACTCATCCCCTTTATATTTATCCACATTTACTATTACCGTCCGCTACATCCCAGATACTTCCATTTCCCAAAAATTACCAGAAGAAAACATAATTGCTCTTTTTCTGGTAGTATGCCACTGCTACATCTTTTGCAGCATTGATTATAGCTGTTACTATCCTTTCTTTGGATTTCATACTTTCTCTTCTTTCATCAATTTCATTCTGGTATACAATATCAGTATCTTTCTTTATCGACAAAAGAAGCGACTTGGCATTGTCGAAACAACTACAGCCAGGAGCAACAGAGGCAGCAAGGTCTGCTGCTCCCTCAAAATTTCCTTTCACATACTCTGCACGTGCCATCATCATGACTTCTTCACAATTCTGTGTCATATACTGTTGATAAATCTTCTGTATTGCAACAGAAACTTGTGGGTATCCAACCAATGACTCTGGATAAGTGGTGAGCAACGCTATTGCCTCATCATACTGATGCTGGGCACTCAACGTGTTGGCTTTGTTTATCAAAGCAGTAACATGATTATAGTAATCTGTAACTTTCTTCTTGGTTGCTTGTACGAAACTGCCATACTTATTCTCGTCTATCTCCTTAATGGCAGAGCGCAGTGCTTCCACTTCAGAGTAACCTTCACCACTTGATGATATGGAAAGAGTGTTGAAAATGGTGTTAGTAATAATGTTTCTGATACTGACAGTGATACAAAGCTCTATAGTATAAATGTTCCGCATACCACCCTCTACAAGTTTCTCGTCAAGTATGCTGACATCTGGTATCATAGCAATAGCTCCACACTCCGTAGCAGCCACACCATCCACTGTGCAGATTGCCAACAACTTGTTTTTGAGTATCGTTTTGGTATTGCTGTCTAAAATGCTATTCGTCGGCATTGCCACAGAGATAAACACATCGCAGTTCTGAGCAAAGACTCCGCAACTGATTACAACAAACCATAATAGAACAATGAATCTTTTCATACAGATATTATTTAATAGTGATTACGAGTGTATTGTTCTTTGTCACATGTGCAACCTGAATACCAAGCCTACGGAAGAACTGCCGTATTTCACGGTCAAACTGACTGATATTATAACTGCTGCCACTTGCATCTTTCAGTGGAATGCGTATATCATCAAATATCATTTCCACTTCCGTTCCTCCCTGTATATGATAGTGCTGCCTGAAAGAACGCTCTGCGACCCAATCTTCAATCAGGTCAGCAAGTTCTTCACCATTTACTTCCGAATGCAGTGTAAGAGAGGCTACGTCATCCACTTTTATGTCAAGAGTAATAGAACGACCATTCTCCACCATATCATCAAACTTTGTTTGTATGACATTCAAGAAATCGTCAGCAACCTTTTCCACAGCTGCGCCAGCGAGCCTTCCTATATCATCGGTGTAAAACAGACCGCTGAAAGCATCTTTGTTGGCAAGGGCACCGCCAGTGGATACATCACATGCTTTCATTAGGACTTTCACACTATTTCCATTAGCTGAAGGAGTGTAAATATACTCTGTTTCAACGTAAATGTCAGCACCAGAACCTTGAATTATCATAGCGCTGAGATTTGTCTGTGCATGGTTAGACAAAGCATTGTTGGAAGATTGTGACTTCAGCTTTGTTTCAAAGTCAATCGTAGTAAACTCTCTCTTGTCAAATGCCTCCCGAATCTTTGACAGAACGATTCTTATATTTGAATCAGTTTCTATAACCCGACGAATGTCGTTACCCTCCGCAACGTAAGGCATCACCATGATTTTAGGTTGTACAGTTGCACCATTCTGTGCATTCAGTTGTATTGCCACAAAAGCCAACACAAGATGAACTAAGTGTTTCGTATAGATAGATTTTTTCATAAGCCAAACTTTCTAATGATTCCATTCTGCTTCAAGTACTGACGCTGTTTCTTTACTTTCATGTTTAATCGTGTTGTTACTTTTTAATAATCAGAGAACAACGTAACTTGGAGTTTGCATTAAACAAACCATATAGCCGCATGGCAATCTTCTTGTCAACTTTGCATTCTGAAAAAGAATCGCCAACATGTTTTGTCACGGTAGCAGAACCTATAACCGTCGGAATTTCCTCGCCATCCAGCAATTCCACACTGCTAACGTCAAAGCGGTCCCCAACCTTTACACCGTGTTTCTTTCCTGCTTTGATGAGAATTGTTTCCGCCTTGCCGTTATCTCCACTTACAATTTTCATTATCCTTACATTTAGTGGGAATGTGATCCGGAAATACTCCGCCAAAGCTGGTTCCAGCGAATTCATTGCCATCAGCACAGCAGCCTGTGCTGAAACACATTCTTTACTGGCTTTTCCTTCAAACGACATAGCTGCAGTTGTCTGTTGGGTAGCAATGTCATCCACTTTCAGTTGAAAAGCAACACTCGCTTTATATCCCCTTACAGAACCATCGGGATTCTTCATTCTATATACAGGAATNTTCGTGATAGTCNCCTGAACCAACTTCACAGCAGCAAGNCTATTNCCTTGTTCCACCGTCTCTTTNCCTATAAACTCCTCACGCTTNTGGTATTCCAGCTCTTCCACTATTTNGTCACGNTTGGTTCTGTCANCCACCACAAATCTGTTGCTGCTTTTCNAAANCTCAACTACTTTTTCTGTAACCAAAGACGAGAAAGGACTGTCAACATCGGACTTAAAGGCNGCTACTCCAATGACTTCCCTNTCATCATCAGCTTGTTTCTGATTGAAGAACTCCACACTCTTCTGAAGTTCTTGTTCTTGCTTTATCGCATCAATCTGAGACTGTGCATGTCCAAGTTGGACACACACAGTCATCATAAGAATAGTAGAAATCTTTTTCATTACTGCTTAAAGATTCTTACTAGACTTCAATGTTTCAATGATTTCTTGAACAGCCTTCACCTGTGCAGCAGACTCTTCCATAAGAATAGGTGTTGCAACATTGCCAAATTCCATCACCGCTGTTGCAGCCTTAGCTGTTTTTGCGGCTTTTGCAGCCTTCATCGGATTCTTCTCAGAAGAAGCACTCTGTGCCATCTTCTTTGCTTCTTCTCCTGCATTTTTAGCTTTGTCAACAGCGGCCTTGATACTTGCACCTTCTCCTGCAACCGTTGCAGAGAACACAACCCACTCTTCCAATGTAGGCTTTGTGACGGTTACATCTGCAACACCATCCTGAGTCTCACCTATCTGACGATTGTACATGTTCTCTAACTGCTCGCTATTAGCAATAGCCAGCAGTGCAGCATTTTTTACTTCATTGCCGTAACCGTCAATGCTTGGGTTTCCGCAAGTCTGGTAATCCTTGCAAAGAGCCTCCAACCTTGCAGAGCGGTCTTTACTCTGCAGAATCTGTTCCTTGATTTGGGCATTTGTGCCACAAACCACACACATGGCAATTGCCATCATCACAAACTTTCTCATTGTTTTTTGAAAAGTTTCGTGCCTTTAGAAGCCCAATAAGGCGATTAGGTAATTTGTTGAATGACCTATACTAATGCAAAACGTAGGCTTCCACCTCTACTCGCCCGCTTCTGAGATCCTGAGAAAACCTTTGTTGGTGAACGTGTAGAGTGTCTGCCTACGCCCGTATGTTTACATACCCGAGAAAGTGTGTTTTGAGGATATAATATACCCTCACGCACACACCCCGGGATATTCTTACAACATACCCGTAGCAGTCACTTCTGACAATGTCCTATACCAACAATTGAAATTTCTCAGGTTTCAGAAAGCCATAAGACAAAGCATCGATGACGCTTTAACATTAAATAGTGTCCCACCCAGCCACACATCCTTTAAGACATGCACGGCGTAGGCTACGACGTTGCAAATATCATGTTTTTTTCGCTAACTGGAAAGAGAACGCTACGTTTTTTACAAAATTTAACGATTACACCATCAATATCAAAGCCCAGAAATCGTTTTTTCCTGATTGAGCAGTTCCAAGGCTTCTTTTATTTCGACTCTGCATAAAAACACTTCCTTTTTNTATCGGAAAGGAAGAGNTGACATCAGGCNTAGNACGTATGGNGACAAGATGCGTTTTTTCNCCTCNAAAATCGGAGNCCCCGACTCCGACCAACCGATGTCCCCGACTCCGATTGTTCGGAGTCGGGGACATCGATTTTGGAGAGATTTCTGAGAGGAGTTGTTCTGTAACTTTGAGCCATGCACGTCATACCCTCTGAATGCTTTCTCATCCTGTACGGAAGTATATGATTCGTTTCAGTACAGAACGAGGGACAGGAGCCGTAGCAAAAAACAATGGTGGTGTGACCGAAGGGAAAGAACGACCAATACAACTATATTGGGTATTTAACGCCTATCCACAATTACAATGATGGGCAGTGGAACATGCTGCCAGCAGCAACAATATGCACACACCCAACAACAAAAACAATTTATTCTTCATGCTTTTTTATATTTATTATCACATGTTGCAGTTTTTTTATCGTATCTTTGCCACATGATTGGATCTTAAGTCCTCTTTTCATAACGACAAGTATTGACTTTTTATTATATAAACACTAAACATTATGGCAAAATTTATTGACGAATTTAAAGAATTTGCGTTCAAAGGCAACGTGGTTGACATGGCTGTCGGTGTCATCATCNGCGGNGCATTCGGAAAAATTGTTTCTTCTGTAGTGGCAGACCTCATCATGCCGCTCATTGCAGCCATTGGCGGCGTGAACACTGCTGATTTGAAGCTTGAGCTCAAGCCTGGTGTAGCAGCTGTGGTGGATGAATCTGGCACAGTTATAACAGAAGCTGTTGATGCCGTGACATGGAACTATGGCTCTTTCATTCAGAATGTTATCGACTTCTTCATCATCGCTGTCTGCTTGTTCATCATCATCAAGGCTATAGCCAAAGCAACATCGCTCCGCAAGAAAAAGGATGCCGATGCTGCCGCAGCCGCTCCTGAGCCAGAACCAACCAAGGAGGAACTGCTGCTGACCGAAATCCGTGACCTCCTCAAGGAGAAGAAATAAAACGCATCAGAGAGCCTTTGGAAAACGAACTAAAGTTTTTCATGGCAACATACAAAACAAAGAAATGCCGACTTGACTACAATGTCAAGTCGGCATTTCTTTTTATGGTTGTATATGCTTTTTGATTGTGTCTGATTCATATCGCCTTAGTTGATTTCTCCACTACCAAAACACAAATGGTGTTCCTGATCATACACCACGCAGAACTGTCCAGGTGCCACACCATGAATCTTATTGTCAGCTTGCAAGCACCATCGACCATTCTCTTTCTGCGAAAGGTAACCACCCAAGTATTCGGGTGTATGCCGAATCTTGAATGTCACACGCATGCCTTTGCTTGGGTCATGTTCGCCCCCCCACGCTTCTTCAAACGGATTACCGGTGATGAAATGGAAGTCATTCATGGTGATGTGGTCTTTGTACACTTGCTCTGGGTCATATCCATGCGATACGAAGAGGATGTTCCGCTTGATATTCTTCTTCACCACAAACCACGGACCACCGCCAAAGCCAAGCCCTTTGCGCTGACCTATCGTGTAGAACCACAACCCTTTGTGCTCCCCAATCTTACGCCCAGTCTCCATCTCACGCACATCACCAGGGTTCTCCCCAAGATGCGCCTTGATATAGTCACGGAAATCTATGTTTCCAAGGAAGCAGATGCCTTGGCTGTCTTTCCGCTCCGCATTCAGCAAATGCGCTTTTTCTGCCACCTCACGCACCTCGTGCTTCCACAGGTGCCCAATGGGAAACATCAGCTTGCTGACTTGCAAAGAGTTTATCTGACAGAGAAAATCCGTTTGGTCTTTCACGGGGTCAGGCGAAGTGGATAGCCACACTTTGTCCTCTATCTTCGTCGTTGTGGCATAATGACCCGTTGCCGTAAAGTCGAAGTCCTTTCCAGCCACTTCTTCAAAGCAACCGAACTTGATGAGCTTGTTGCACATCACATCAGGATTAGGTGTCAAGCCCTGCCGTGCTTTGTCCATCGTGTAACCAACCACCTTTTCCCAATACTCCTTGTGCAGGTCAATTATATCCAGCTTCAAGCCATACTTTCGTGCCAGCCACTGACAAATCTCCACATCCTCTTCCGAGGTGCAGTTCCATTCCGTGTCTTTGTCTGGACCTATCTTGATGTAGAATAAATGTGGGTCAATCCCCTGCTCCTTCAGCAAATGTACCGAAACAGCAGAATCAACACCACCCGACACTAATGCAACAACAGACTTACTCATTTGCTTGCCATTGCAGACTTCATGTTCTTACTAATCTCCAGCATCTTGTTGATAGGCAGGATGGCTTTCTCGGCAATCTCAGCATCCACCTCGATGGTTGGCCATTCGTATTTCAAGGTATTGTACAGCTTCTTTAGCGTGTTCAGTTTCATGAACTCACACTCATTGCACGAACACCCCACCGTCTCTGTCACTTCTGGCGGTGCGGGAATAAAGAGTTTGCCAGGACAAGCCTTCTTCATTTCGTGCAATATACCGCTTTCCGTAGCAACGATGAACTCGGTGGCTTCATCCTTAATGGCAAAGTTCAGCAATCCCGCAGTCGAACCAATCACATCAGCCACCTGCTGAATGGGTGCAGGACACTCTGGATGTACCAAAATCTTGGCATTGGGATGTTCAGCTTTCAGTGCCAGAATCTTCTCCAACGAGAACTGTCCATGCACATGACAACCACCATTCCAAAGCAACATCTCACGCCCTGTCACAGAACAGATATAGTTGCCAAGGTTTTTATCAGGTCCGAATATAAGTTTCTCATCCTGAGGGAACGAGTCTATCACCAACTTAGCGTTGCTTGAAGTCACCACAACGTCAGTCAATGCCTTCACCGCCGCTGTCGTGTTCACATAACTTACAACTTTATAGCCAGGATGTTCATCTACAAACTTCTTCAAGTCCTCTGCATTGCAGCTGTCTGCCAACGAGCAACCTGCATTGAGGTCAAGCACCAACACCTTCTTGTCGGGGCAAAGAATCTTGTTGGTCTCACCCATGAAGTGAACGCCACACATCACAATGATGTCCGCATCCGTTTTGGCCGACCACTGAGCCAATGCCAACGAGTCGCCCACAAAATCAGCGATGTCCTGCACAGCTCCATCTGTGTAATAGTGTGCCAAAATCACTGCATTCTTCTCCTTGCACATCTTGCGAATCTCGGCATTCAAATCAATGCTTTCAGGAATAGGCTCATCCACATAACCTTTTTCCTTCCACGAGTCTTTCACTTCCATCTTATGTTATTATCTTTGAATGAATGATAGGAAACAAAGGCAAAGGTATGCCTTTTTGACCAATCCACCAAATTACGATTCACATTTTACAGTTGCCGTCTCACTCTTCCGCCTCGCACTTCCCTTCTTCCAGTTCTTCTCTGGTGGGAAAATGCCCAAGCCACTTCATCTGCTTCAAGCACCACGATTGACGTTGATACATATAATTAGTGGGTGAAGCGGAATTCATACGAATAGGATTAGGCAAGGAAACGGCAATCATCGCACATTGGTTGCGTGTGAGTTCCTTAGCACTACACCCGAAGTGCTCTTGCGCCACAGCCTCTGCCCCATAGATACCGTCGCCCATTTCGATGGTGTTGAGATACACCTCCATGATGCGGTGCTTGTCCCACATATACTCCATAAGCACAGTGAAATAAGCCTCCACTCCCTTGCGAAACCACGCCAGCTTGCCTGACGATGAAGTCGGAAACAGAAATACATTCTTTGCCGTCTGCTGGCTGATGGTTGAACCTCCTCGGTAGCGTTCGCCTTCCGCACGTTCGTCTATCACCTTTTTGATAGCTTCCCAGTCAAAGCCGTTGTGTATCATGAAGTTTTGGTCTTCACACGACATGACAGCCAACGGCAGGTCGGGTGAGATGCTGTCAAACGGCACCCATTGGTGATGCCAGCGAATCTGCTCACCACGCTTCACCTGTTGACAGGCACGAATAAACATCAATGGCGAGGTATAGACAGGCACATAGCGGAACAACAAAACAAGGAGGATGCTCCCCGCCACGATGACGATGAGCATCCACTTGATAATGTTCCCGATTCTTGAAAAGAACTTGCTCATTTACTGGAGCGTTCCAGCGTTAGCAGCATTCACCATTGCCTCAGAAGCGTAGAGGTAAATCTCCACACGACGGTTCTGCGCCTTGCCAGCAGCGGTTGAGTTGTCAGCAACAGGGTTGTTCTCGCCATAACCAACACTGCTCTTAATCTGCGCAACGTCAGCACCTTGTGCCAACAAGAAAGCNTTCACNGCATCGGCACGNTCTTGGCTCAGTTTGNGATTCTTCTGGAAGCTCTCTTCTGGNGTGGAGTTTTTGAAACCAGTGTTNTCGGTATATCCCTGAATAGCCACATCGCAATCGGGGAATGCCTTCAGCACATCGTTGGTGAACTGAGTCAAGTTTGTCATCGCATCTTTGCTGAGCACCGACTTGCCCGTGGTGAACAGAATGCCCGAGTCGAAGGTCATCTTCACTGCGTCCAGACCATTCGCGTCCTTCACGGTCTCCACCTGCGCATTGTCGATGGCAGCAGCGGCAGCCTTAGCCTTGTCCATCTTCTTGCCAATGAGCACACCTGCTCCCGTACCCACAGCAGCACCAATGCCTGCACCAATCAGCGTGCCACCCGTGTTCTTACCTAACAGATTGCCTATCAGCGCACCTACAGCAGCACCTGAGCCGCCACCTATCAATCCACCCTTCGCAGTATTGTTCATAGAACCGCCACAACTTGCAAAAACGACAAGCGCAGCCATAGCAATAGCAAAAAATTTGGTCTTCTTCATAATGTTTGACTTTTTAATGATATTATAATGTTTTCAGATTCATCTGACCATGCGACGGACAATCACGCACAAGTGTCAGTTCCTTTTCGAGGCAAAGGTANGCATCTTTCCCTTTGNAAACAAGGAAAAGCGCATAAAAAAGNAATAAANCCCGAAACAGCGTGTCCGCCTCGGAGTTTTTACGTACTTTGATACCTTTGTAATCAATCATTGAATAAAAAGACTCTGTATGGCAACAGAAATGAAAGACCTTACGAAGCGTTCGGAGGATTACTCAAAATGGTATAACGAGCTGGTCGTGAAGGCAGAATCGACCGAGCAAGTCGATGTGAGAGGATGTATGGTGATTCGCCCTTACGGATACGCAATCTGGGAGAAGATGCTGCGTGTGCTCGACGATATGTTCAAGGAAACAGGCGTACAGAATGCCTACTTCCCACTCTTGATTCCCAAGAGCTTCCTCAACAAAGAGGCTGAACACGTGGAGGATTTCGCCAAAGAATGTGCAGTGGTGACTTTATAAACGAGCAATTATTATTAATACCCTTCTTCTGATTTTAATCCATCTGTTTTCTCTTTTGCAACTATATATAATATTTCGTTTTTCATATTCTTTATTATCTCTGATTCTATTTTGGGGTCAAATGATAGAACTGTTTGTGACATAGATGTGAATTTGTCGTAATCTTTTATTTTATAATATAATAATGCTAGTCGGTATAATGGACTAAGGCGATTAGGGACTCTACGAGCGGCTTTCAGATAGAAATACTCAGCAGCAACATAATTTTCAAGTTTCTCATAATTCATTCCTATTATAATTAAGAACACAGGATCGTTGCTTATTCTTGCTCCATGTACAAGTACTTTTATACTTTCTTGATACTTTGTTTGCCTATACAAAAAATCACCATAATCTAATAAGTAATCTGGATTATCTGCTATATACAGAAAAAATTTCTTGTAATCTTCTATATCTCTTACTTCAATAAAAGACACATTTGCCATGTCTTTTTGTTTCTTCCACATCTCTGTACAAGATATCTTCTTTAAATATATTTGAGAGTTGATAAAAACGTATGTATAGAATATGATAATCAAAATAAATTTTATATTTATATGGAATTTTATTTTTGATTTTATAGGATGGTGTTGAGATAAAAGTATTACAAATAGAATCTGAATGGGAATAATGTGTAAAGGGTAAGAAGACAGCGACAAAAATANAATTGTAATAAGAGCGTATTTAACTATCCTGTCTTGACGNTGTANNATAANGANTATGATAGTTATACCACAAAGAAANAATATTACTCCGATATCATTAATAATCTCCAAATATTCGTTAAATGCATATTCGGGAATATCTGCCATTTTTATATCTGTTACAGATGCATAATTCTGATAATATGTCTCTTGCGCCTCTGCGAAACTTGATTTGAACGAACCAATTCCATATCCGAAAAGAGGAGCTTTCTTTATAGCAAAAAATGAAATTTTCCATGTTAGAAACCTTGCATCTACAGATAGTGGATTAATATTGTATAATCTGTATATAATTAATATGAAAAATAAAATTAAGAGTATCAAAAAGGCTGTAGAAATATAATTTTTTATGATTATCCGCAATCATACCACCAAAATTTTCGGGTAGCCTGACGGGTTCTATCCGATTTTTTGCCATCAACTGAAACTAATCGGTAAAACATTTGGTGCTTATATTCAAAATGATTACGTTTGTGACGCATTTATAAAAATAGTGGTAGTATGAAAGTCTTTGAATTTAGCAAGTATTTCCCGGATGAGACGACGTGTGGAAGGCGGTTCTAGGAAATGAGACACAAACAGGGTGTGACGTGTCAACATTGCGGCTGACAGGATGTCGTTTGGTGAGAGAGCAAGCAACAATACCAGTGCAAGGATTGCCGTCACAGATC
>WFMB01000144.1 GCA_009177185.1 Bacteroidales bacterium | reverse complement strand
ACCGACGCTGAGGGTGCTACGGGCCGCGTGCTGCTCAACATCACCGCAGTGTCGAAGGACTCTCCGCTGGTGGGTGTGGACGGCATCAGCGCCAGCGAGGGCGGCAACGCCACTTACTACACGCTGCAGGGCACACTGCTGACCGCTCCTGTGAAGGGCATCTGCATCAAGAAGCAGGGCGGCAAGGCCGAGGTGATCTACATCAAGTAAGGAAGACTAACCGACCTGAAACCTTTATATAGCAGCGAAGGCTGACACCCTCGTGGTGTCAGCCTTCCTTTTTTCAACAACCCCTAAACCAACCATCTATGAAGAGACTGATACTCACGCTCTCCGCGGCAGTCGTCGCCGCGCTGAGCGTCAGCGCGCAGAAGGCGCTCTACATCCCCGACGAATGGAAGTGGGTGCGCACCGACACGCTGCTCTACAAGGAGAGCGACCCCGACAACAAGTACACCTGGTCGCGCTCGCGCTCGAAGGAGAACGACAATTTCATCGTTTACTGGGACAAGTACTATGGCGACAAGGCTCCCAACGAGCTGTCGCCCTCCGACTTCTTCTACGTCGACATCGACGACCTGCTGGAGAAGGCGGAGATGTTCTACCAGCTCAACGTGAACACCCTCGGCTTCGGCAACTCGCCCACGTCGAAGGTGAACAAGTACAAGACGATGATTCTCGTCAACCACAGCAGCGTGTGGATGGCGTATGGCGGTGGCTACGACTTCAACTGCCCCGCCTTGTGGATTAACCCTGCCACCTGCAAGCCCGTGGGACACACCATCGCGCACGAAATCGGGCACTCGTTCCAGTATGTGTGCTACAGCGACCTGGGCGGTGGCACAGGCTTCCACAATCCGCAGGGTCAAGGCTCGGGATGGTGGGAGCAGACGGCGCAGTGGCAAGCGGCACAGGCCTATCCGGCGCAGAAGTGGACCGAGAGCTGGATAGTGTATGGCATGCCTTACTTCCCCCGCGCCGCCAACTATGCCATGACGCACGAGTGGATGCGATACCAGTCCTACTGGTGGCACTACTTCCTCGTGGAGAAGTACGGCGACCGCGAGGTCCTCGGCAAGATATGGCGTCACGACGCTGGCACGCCGGGCGGCGGACAGGGCTACGACGCCAACGAGGTGCTCATGAGCCTGAAGGGGCTGAGCGTGGAGGAGCTGTACAGGCTCTACTTCGAGTATGCCATGAAGATGGCGACCGTCGATATCGACGTGGACAACTGCAGGGAGGAGGGCCTGACGTGGACGGAGCAGTACCCCTACACGTTCAACTATGTGGATGTGGGCGACGGCACCTATCAGGTGGCGTACAGCTCCTGCCCTCAGAGCACGGGGTTCAACGTCATTCCGCTCAATGTGCCCGAAGCCGGCACGGAGGTGAGCACCGACTTCACCTCGCTGAAGAAGCTCACGAAACTCGCCGACGGCGACCCCAAGCAGTATCTGAACGGCGACAACGCATACAGCACCACCAACAGCGTCTATTACAACTGCTCGAGCAACACGAAGTATGCCGCCCACCGCGGTTTCCGCCTCGGCTACGTGGCGCTGCTGGCGGACGGTTCGCGCCAGTACCTCTATGAGGACTCGCTCTATTGCGCCGACGACAAGAAGGACGGCGACCGCACCGTGACGGTGAAAGCCACCGTGCCCGAAGGCACACAGCGCCTGTGGCTCGTCGTCTCGCCCGCGCCGCGCGAATACTACCGACACCTGTGGAACGAGAAGATGAGCGACGACGACCAGTGGCCCTACGCCGTGCAGTTCACGGGCACCAACCTGCTGGGCGCACCCCTCATCAGCGAAGCCCTGCCCACGACCGACGCCACCCTCACCTACGACGTGGAACTGCCTGCCAGCCAGTACTATGACTCGCAGACCGTGCGTCTGAGCGGCGAGGCGGCAGGCGTGCTCGGCACCGCCTTCCAGATGAAGGCCGAGGAGGTGAAAGACTACCTCGTGGATTGGAAGTCGAGCATCAGCAACGGCAAAATCATGCTCTACGCCCTCAACCCCACGACCCTCAACTTCGTCNACCAGGGTCAGACCGCCACGGGCTACGGACACTGGTTCACCCGTGGTGGCACACGCTGCGACTACGGCGACAGCGACGCAGGTCTGTACAGCATCTTCGACGAGGACAACCTCACCTTCTCCATCGGGCAGTACCCCAACCGCCTCACACCGGGCAAGACCTACACCATCGCCCAGTGTCTGCGCTACAAGCGTGCCGGCGACAAGGTGGCCACGGTCAAGGTCTTCTTCCGCGTCACCTGCGTGCCCAGCACCCAGTCAGGCTCCGTGCGCCTCGTCAGTGCCGAGCAATCGCCGCTGGTAGAGGAAATCCTCACAGGCATCGCCACGCCCGAAGCCCCGGCAGCCACCACCTCACGACCCGCCTACTACACCCTCAGCGGCCTCCCCGTCGCCACCCCCACCAAGGGCATCTACATCGAGCGTCGGGACGGCAAGACACGCAAGGTGATGGTGAAGTGAGCAAGTTATAGTAGTGAGAAGTAAGAAGTGAGGGGGAAAGAGGAAGGTGAGGGAAACAAAAATCCTTGCCGCTTCACATTCCTCTCACCCCCTCACTTCTTACTTCTCACTCCCTCTAAAACCGATGCACCACATACGTCAGCGGATAGAGTCGAAGAATCGACTCCTTCGCCACCGACTGCACATGCGGCACATACTCGGGATTCTCGCTGATGACCAGCACGGCCTCCTTCCCCTCGTCGCAGATGCGCTTGAACATACAATGCCCGTCCGCCGTGACAATCAGATAGATGCGGCGCTGGTTCACCTCCTCCAGCCGCACCTCGTCGCCCACCAGGCACAAATCCCCGTCGTGGATAGACGGCTCCATCGACACCCCCTGCGCTCGGAGGGCCGCCACCGCCTCCACGCCGGGCAGGTGGATGTGGTCGGTCACCAACTCGGGATGCTCAAACTGCTCCACGATGCCGCACGAAGCACGGCACTCGTCAAAGAGCGGAATCAGCTCCGTGCGCGCAAAGTGAATCGTGTTAGGCGACGACAGCAGCATCTCTGCCCCCCCGGCCACCGAGCGCGCACGCTCCGCACGGCGTTCGTTGCCCTCCATCAGCCACTCCGAACTCACCGAAGGGAACGTGTCGAGAATCGCCTCGCGACCATTCGCCGTGATGCGGTCGCGGTGCATCCATGTGGCAATGTTGCTGCGCGGCACTCCAATCAGTTCCGCAAACCGCTGCTGGCTGCCACCCGAGAACTGCTCCATCAGCGCAATCAGTTTTTCCTTGTCTGTCATTGTCTCTTTACATTTATAATAACGAGTGGTGAGAAGTAAGAGGTAAGGGGTGAGAGGATGTTGGGTGAACAGGCATTCTCGTTTCCTTTGCGTTCCTCTCACCCCTTACCTCTTACTTCTCACCACTTAATTAATCTCACTTTTTTCATCCCGAACCCTTGCACAATTCAGCAGAAGTCCGTACCTTTGCGTTGCATTTGAAACAAATGCGCCACAAAGTTAGGTATATACCCCGATTCAACCAAGAAAACAACAGACTTTTTCGTTTCAAACGAAAGAAAACACTAAAACCCAACACACACCTATGGCACTCTACACCTATGACATGGAACGCATCGACGACGAACTCGAAATCTGCGCAATGACCAAACAGCAGCTGGCGCTCCTCTTCGGCGACGGACTCACGCCCCACGCCGCCGTGAACCGCCTGATGAAGTGGATAGGCAACTGCCCGGCCCTGCTCGAGGCCCTCTACGCCACGGGCTACAGGAAGCACAACCGCATCTTCTCGCCCAAGCAAGTCGCCCTCATCTTTCAGTATCTGGGCGAGCCCTGAAACCACCTCCCGATGTGCTCCAAGCCTTGCAAAACCACCCCTCAGGCACAAAACGATGCCCATGACACGATTTTTTCTTTCTTTTTTTGCACCGAAAGAAGAAAAGCATTATCTTTGTGCCATCTATATAGGTACGCGCACAATGTGTACATAAACATATATTGCGGGAAATCTGTTAATGGCATTAAGACCGAGTTAAAACAACCCCAATCATAAACTTATAGTTATATTTTGTATGTTGACAATTTGTGATTACTCCAATAAAAAGTCCGTCATGGCTAAGTTTATGCGTTCTTTCGAAGAGGGCGTGGGGAGCGTTGTGTCACTCCGAGGTGGTTACATCAAGAAGCCCAAAGGCTCTCTTGACTCTGATGCCGAACAGCTCAGGCAAGATTGGGCGCATATTGGAAGCTTCATCCAATCGGCTTACGAACATGAAAGCAAGAATGTATATCCACTCATTGAATTATGACACATCAGAACGAGGAGTTAAAGAAAGGTGCCAAGTCCATAGATGAACATCTTGAAACAGTGCCACTAAGCCCTGAAGTCAATAGCGTCATCAAAGGATTACGCCCCGACCAACAGGAGGTTATCATCAAAGCCATTAAGCAAGAAGCATTCAGTGGTCCAATCCCACATCCCGAACTCTTGCAAAAGTACGACGATGTAAAAGACGGCTTTGCAGAACGGATTGTAAAGATGGCAGAAATGCAGCTCCAGCATCGGGTCAGATGTGAAGAGAAAATCGTNAACGAGTCGATAGCAGAGNCAAAGCGANCACAAAACTACGCTTTTTACCTNTCCANCTTGTTTCNCGTGGCTGCCGTTTCTCTTGGTCTTCATGGTCATGACTGGCTTGCGGGATGCCTCGGGGGCGGAACTTTAATCTCATTAGTTGCCGCATTTATAGCNNGCAGGAAAAATAAAGATTAACATACTTATATTATATATAGGAAGCGCGTCAACAGTAAGAATCACAGAATGAAAACTACTATGTTCAAAAACGTATTTGCTGCGGCACTGCCATTGTTGGCAGTGGCGGGAGCCGTCGTTAGCTGCAACGATTATGACAATGGCTATTCGGAGAAAGCACTCGCCTATGCCGAGGAGTTCAAGACAACCTATGGCACCGTCGATGCCGAGCAGGACTGGAACTTGGCGACGCGCGGCAACGTGACCGTGACGGTGGCAAAACCGTCGAAAGTCACCATCTACGCCCTCGTCAACGGTCTCTACAGCATCGTGGGCGACTATGCCGACGTGGCAGCCACGCAGAAGCTGGAGTTCGACGTGCTCGAAGGCGCCACCGAACTGATTGTGTCCGACGGCACGCAGGGCATACACACCACGGTGGGCGGCTCTGTCTCGTTCGGGGGGGGTAGTAAAGCCCACACCCGTGCAGCCAACTACGGCAACAACCTGACAGACAAGGGCGGCAAGGCGACCGATGTCAGCGTGTCCACTACGGACGAATACATCACCTTCACAAAGGAGCAGGCAACGGCGTATGAGTCGGTGTTGCCCGAACTCAACAACCCGGAATGTACTTACGAAGCAAGCAACCTGCCCCGTGTTATCAAGAACTTCAAATATGTGTCTAACGGCAGTTTCACGTTCTATCCCGTGTATTGGCAAACCAGTGCCGCCAACGAGGTGGGCATCTATTATACCGACGCGCAGGGCAACTACCACGAGGTGAAAATCTATGACATCAAGAGCGGCGATGAGTTGCAGAACATCTATGCGCCTGACTCATACAAGCAATTCGACAATGTAACAAGCACGCCCTCAACCGCAGCTTACGACTGGGACCCAGCAGCCATCAGCCAGCGTGCCAAAGGTATCACCATCGACCTCCCAGAGGGCACGGTCTTCGGCTTCTACCTGATTAACTACACTAACTACGGCACCAACCAGTTCTACTCTGAGGCAGAGAAAAATCCTGCGTATCCAGACCGCTTCGCAAAGAACGAAAACGCATGCTACGCCGCTTCCATCACCATCGACGGTGACAAATACCTCTGCTTTGAGGACTGGCGCGATGGTGACTTCGACCTGAACGACGTGGTGTTCAAGTTTGCAGGCAACGTGCCAACCACCATCGACGAAGACCTGACGGCGGCCAGCTGGATTCTCGCCTGCGAAGACTTGGGCGGCAGTTACGACTGGGACTTCAACGACGTGGTTTTCAAGGTGGAGCACATCAGCGGACAGGAGACCGCCACCATCACACCATTGGCTGCTGGCGGCACACTCGCATCCTACATCTTCTTCGACAACCCCAACGACCACAACGCAGAGGAGACCTGTCTGGGCGAGATTCACCAACTCCTCGGCTCAGGCGCATGCGCCAGCGGCGAATACAACCCGTACAACGTCTGGAACGCCCGAGGCACAGCAGGGTCACCCATCACCATCAACGTAGACAAGTACTGGACAATGGCATACTACAGCAGCGAAAACTTCATCGCCGGCGAGCAATATCGCGAGCACAACATGGGCGGCTTTTCCATCCGTGTGCTGAAGGAAGGGACACCTGCGAAGGACAAGACGCTCTCCATCGCCGACCCGAACTTCGGCGAAGCCTCCATCGTGGCAGCCCCAGGGCAGGGCGACGCGCCTCAGATGATTTGCCTGCCAGCCACCTACGAACTCGACGGTTACACCTACGAGTGGGCATGGTCGCGCGAACTCAAGACCATGGCAGACGGTGAGGGCAAAGGTTCTTACCCACGCTTCGCTGGCTGGGTGAACGACCACAAGTCCAATACCGATTGGTACATGTACCCCAATGACAACCCTGTCACCACTGTCGCCGAAAAGAAGTGGAAGACATCGGTTGCAGAGCCTGAACCTGCCAAGAAAACGACACCAACCATTGGTGGTGTGCCATCTCTCTCTTATTCGGCATGGACGGGAGCAGACCTTACAGGCAACCAGATATTCGTTGTGCCATCAGGCGAACATCTCATGACGGCACTTGATCTGGATGGTGTTTCATACGCAACTGGCGGAGGGCAAGGAACTTTCAGTGTCACCATTAACGATGCTGGCACTGGTTCCACTGCAGAGATATGGGATTGGGGCAAGAATGTGCTCAACATCTATGTACAGAACGGAGGGGGTAACAAAGAAGCCGTCATCACCGTGACCGTCTCCTTTTCAGGCGACGAGAAATACAACCCCACATCTGTCACCTACACCGTTCTGATTCCAAGAAAGGTATATCTCACGTCGCACGCTCTGCAGACAGACTGGGCACTGACCATTAAGGACGGTTGCCTCTGCAAGGACAAGTTCGACGTAGCGAAGCAGACTCCAAATCAGGCATGGTACATTCTCCCGATAGTCGACAAGAACGGAAAGCTTGTGGATAAGTACAAGGACCACTTCTGGCTCTGCAATGCTGGCACCAAGCAGTTCGTCAGCATTAACGAGGGAACGAAGAAAGCGGANCTGAGNGCTGAAAAACNTGCACACGNAGTGCCTAACATCTCCGATGTACCTACAGGCGCACAGAACTCATACTTCACTTATGATGAGAACCACTGGATGAGCGTCTATAAGTACAGCACTGCCTATAGTTTCGCAATCATCAACTATGGAACTTTTGAAGTTGCAATGATAGACAACAGGGTGGCGGACAACAAGGAGAAAATCATCACTTTCATTGAGCAACAACCTTAGACATGTTACTTGACATTCTTTTCATACTCATCGGATTCGCCCTCCTGGTCAAGGGGGGCGATTTCTTGATTAGCGGCGCGGTCGCCATCGCACAGCGTGCCAAGCTCAGCCCCATGGTCATCGGGCTAACCGTCATCGGATTCGGCACATCGCTGCCCGAACTGCTGGTCAGCTCACAGGCGGCATGGGCAGGGTCGTCGGGGCTTGCCATCGGCAATGTGGCAGGCTCCAACATCGCCAACGTGGCACTCATCCTCGGTGCCACGGCACTCATCCGTCCGCTGCCCTCCAGCCGCACGATGCTGCGCATCGACGTGCCGTTCATGCTCTTCGCCATGGCGCTGTTCCTCATGGCAGCCTTCACGAGCGACACCATCACACGGGGACAGGGCATCGCCATGACCCTCACCCTCGTCGCCTTCATCACATGGGAAATCCTCCGTTCGCGCTGTGCCACCAAGGCGGCTGAGACGCACGAGGCCACCACCGCCCCCATGCCGCTGTGGAAAGCCCTGCTGCTCGTCACCGTCTCCCTCGCCGCCATGGCGTGGGGCGCAGACCTCCTCATCGACGGCAGCACCAGCATCGCCATGCAGTTAGGCAACTGCCTCGGAGTCAATCCCAAGGAGATGGAGCGCATCATCGGCCTCACCATCGTCGCCGTCGGCACATCGCTGCCCGAACTCTTCGCCTCCGTCATCGCTGCCCGCAAAGGGGAGACCGACATGGCGGTGGGCAACATCGTCGGCTCCGTCTCATTCAACATCCTGTGCGTAATCGGCATCTCCTCCGCCATCACGCCCATCCAAAACGCATGGACACCCTTCGTGTTCGACTACCTCGTCATGTTTGCCCTCGGACTCATCCTGCTCCTCTTCCTCCGCACCAAGCACCTGCTCGAACGCTGGGAGGGCGCACTCCTCCTCCTCGCCTACATACTGTATATTGCACGTACATTATATATATAATAGTGGTGAAAAGTGAGAGGTAAGGGATGAGAGGAATGTAGAGGAAACGAGAATGCCTGTTCACCCAACATTCCTCTCACCCTTAACTACTCATTACTCATCTCTCATATTTAACATAACGTCTGTTATAACAGAAAAAAGAAGATGGATACAAGTATGCTTATATTGCTTGCGCTCGCGGCTGGTGCCGTGGTGGGCGCATTGGGCATGGCGCTGTATATGCAGAGCCGTCGCCACACATTGCTGGCACGCATCGGAGTGCTCGAAGCACAGTGCAAAAGCCAGGAGGAACTGGCGGAGACGCTGATGCTGGCTAAGGAAAAGTCGCAGGCTGATGCCTTGGCGGCTCAGGAGACGGCTCACCAACAGGCGCTGCAAGTGAAAGAAGAGAGTTTCCAACGGGCGTTGCAGACGAAGGAAGACAGTTGCCAGCAGATGTTGCAGGAAAAAGAAAGGACGTTCCAAGAGGCGTTGCACGAGAAGGAACGCATCTATCAGGAGACGCTGCAGGCGCAGCAGCAGCACTTCGATGTGAGCATCG
>WFMB01000053.1 GCA_009177185.1 Bacteroidales bacterium | reverse complement strand
GCCGTTTCGGCACTCCAGAGGAACTGAAAGAACTGATTGACAAGGCACACGAGATGGGCATTGCCGTCATCATGGACATTGTACACTCGCATGCTGTGAAGAACGAGATGGAGGGATTAGGCAACTTTGCAGGTGATGGCTGTCAGTATTTCATGCAAGGAGAACGTCGCGAGCACCCAGCATGGGACTCTCTCTGCTTTGACTATGGCAAGAATGAGGTCATCCATTATCTGCTTTCAAATTGCAAGTATTGGCTGGAAGAGTTCAAGTTTGATGGTTTCCGCTTTGATGGCGTGACATCGATGCTTTACTATAGCCATGGTCTTGGTGAGTCATTCGGTGGCTATGAGGACTACTACAATGGTCATGAGGATGATGAGGCAATCGCTTACCTTACATTGGCAAACCTCCTCATTCACGAGGTGAATCCGAAAGCCATTACCATTGCTGAAGAAGTGTCAGGCATGCCAGGGTTGGCAGCACCCTTCAAGAATGGTGGTTACGGGTTCGACTACCGCATGGCGATGAACATTCCTGATTACTGGATTAAGACCATCAAGGAACTCAAAGACGAGGATTGGAAACCTTCTTCAATGTTTTGGGAGACGACCAATCGCCGTCAGGACGAGAAGACCATCTCTTATGCCGAGAGCCACGACCAAGCCCTCGTTGGTGACAAGACCATCGTCTTCCGTCTCATCGATGCCGATATGTATTGGCACTTTAAGAAGGGCGACGAGAACTTTATAGCGAATCGTGGTATAGCGCTTCACAAGATGATTCGCCTGCTGACAGCCTCTACTATCAATGGCGGATACCTTAACTTCATGGGCAACGAGTTCGGTCATCCTGAATGGATTGACTTCCCACGCGAAGGCAATGGCTGGGGCTATCAGTACGCACGTCGCCAATGGAATCTCGTCGATAATAAAGAATTGTGCTATCACTACTTAGGTGATTTCGACGAGGCGATGCTCAAAGTCATAAAGACCGTGAAGAACTTCCAAAAGGCACCTGTTGTAGAGGTGTGGCACAACGATGATGACCAGATTCTCGCCTTCTCTCGTGGTGACTTGTTGTTCGTGTTCAACTTCTCGCCCAATCGTTCATACACCGATTATGGCTTCATTGTTCCGCAGGGAAGTTACGACGTGGTGCTCAACACCGACAACAAGCTCTATGGTGGCAATGATTTGGCAGACGATACCGTCCGTCACTTCACGAATTATGACCCAATCTATGAGNAAGACGGNAAAGGATGGTTGAANCTATACATTNCAGCTCGTNCAGCCGTTGTTCTCCGCAAAAATGNTGAGNAAATTGTGAACAATTATCATTCATCCAGACAGAATACCGCAGGAGTCATCCGATACTCCTGTAGTATTCTGTTTATGCTTTTTTCTTTCTGCTATCTGTTCTATCTGCAAGGCGAGATATTGGCAGAAGCGCAGTTTGTTTATTCCAAAGGACTGAACAGCTATCATCTGCTGATGGGAGCCGTCATCATCACAGTGATATTGCAGCTCGTGCAGTGGGTGGTCAGTAAGTTGTCGCAACTGCCTGAACGCTGGTATGCCCTGTCTTATATCCCGTCAGCGTTGTTGTTGACCATTCTTACAGATATTGACAAGGACACTATTCTGCATTTCTCCTTTGGTGCATGGACGTGGATTGCGCCGCTGGTAATGGTGGGATATGTCTTGTTGGTAATGGCAGTTCGATGGCATCAGTCCTCAAATGAAGGTCATTTCGTCAGCATCAAGTCGAAGATATACCCCGACTTCATCATTCTGTTCACACTTATGCTATTGGTGGGGTGGATTCCTCAATCGACCGATGTCTATCACTNCGAACTGAAAGCAGAACGGCTCATCTTGGAGAACGACTATGAAGGAGCTACAAAAGTGGGGGAACGTTCTCTTCGCACCAGTGCCCGCCTCACCCAGTTGCGCATGTATGCCTTGTCCAAGATGGGGCAGCTGCCAGAGCGGATATTCGAGTTTCCCCAGTACGATGCCTCCGCAGGACTGCTTGATGTCACAGACACGCTATCCACTTACCGATTCAGCCCACAGAGCATCTGCCTCCATTTGGGCGCTCTATGTGGTTCCAACGTCCGCAGCACCAGCAGATTCTACCAGCTCGTGCTGAACGATTCCATCAGGAATCAGCACACGGTAGATTATTACCTTTGTAGCCTTTTGCTCGACAAGAAATTGGATGATTTCGGCAAGCAGTTGAAGCATTACTATTTGCAGAACGACACCATCAGTGGAGAAACGGTTCGACTGCCCAAGGCATACAGCGAAGCACTTCTGCTAATGGGAGAGCATACGGCAGCATTGGAAGGGCGCATTGTGGCGCACAATATCCCTGTCATCACCTTGTCGGACAAGGAAATCGTGGAACGCTTCAAGGCATACAACCAGCTTAAAGCCGAATTGTCCGACTTGACGGAACGCATCAACAAGACCCATCGTGAGTTTGGTGACACATACTGGTGGTACTACGATTTCAGCCATCAAGCCAAAGGAGAACTTCAACAACGCTGACCGATGCGGTTCAATCGACCATCTCGATATATTGCCATTCTCCGTTTAGCCATCCCCATCGTCATCGCCCAGTTAGGCAGCATCTTGCAGGGATGGGCAGACACCATCATGGTGGGGCAGTACGGCACGCCAGAGCTTTCTGCAGCTGGCTTTGTCAACAATGTTTTTAACCTCTGCATCTACTTCCTGTTAGGCATTTCATACGCCACCACACCCATCGTCGGGTCACTTTTCAGTCAGCGAAAATACGGCAAAGTGTGGCAGACATTGCACGAAAGCAATGTGGTCAATCTGCTCGCCAGCCTTGTCGTGATGCTCTGTCTCTACATATTGTATATCAACATAGACGCTTTGGGGCAGCCGAAAGAACTTCTTCCGCTCATTCAACCCTATTTCATCGTCCTGCTCCTGTCGCTGCCATTCTTGGCACTCTTCAACTCCATGAAGCAATTCTCCGATGCACTGGGCAACACAAAAACACCCATGTGGGTCATGATTGGCGGCAATATCGTGAATATCATCCTCAACTATCTGCTCATCTTTCTCCTTGACATGGGACTTCTTGGAGCAGGCTTAGCCACCCTCGTCTCCCGTGCCCTGATGGCTATCGCCATTTGGATGCTGATTGGAAAGAAAGCGGCAATCAGCATAAGCAATATGGCAAACACGCCACAAGATACCATTCCCATTCCTTTTGCTCCGTCTCGCCAAGGCATGTTGTCCCTCTTTCGGTTGGGGCTTCCAATCTCCGTTCAACTGTGTCTGGAAGCCAGTTCGTTCAATGTGAGCGCACTCTTCATGGGATGGTTAGGGGCAACCGCCTTGGCAGCCCATCAAGTGATGGGTACGGTGTGTACGCTTGCCTTCATGGTTGTCTATGGTATCGGAGCCGCAGCGGCCATCCGCATAGCGCATTACCGTGGTGTAGGGGAGTGGAATGAAGTGCGCCACACGACCCAAGCCGCTTTCATCTTGTCCTGCATCATTGATGCCATCCTTGTCGCCATCATTTGTATGGCTGGTTTCCCTATCGCACACATCTTCACCACCAGCCACGAGGTTACAGCCCTTTTCCTTTCCTTCCTACCAGCTTTCATCTGCTACCAAATCGGTGACTGCATGCAAATCATCTACGCCAATGCCCTCCGAGCTATCGAATCCGTCAAAGCCATGATGCTGTATGCCGTCATAGCCTACGTGTTCGTCAGCATCCCCCTTGCCTACATCTTTGCCTTTCCCCTTCGCATGGGAGCCGTCGGCATTTGGTNGTCCTNCCCCNTTGGTCTNACCACCGCAGGTCNTTGNTACTACCTCCAGTTCCNTCGTCAAGTGCGGCAACANNGTTCGTCAGAGTTATAAATGCAAGTCTTGCGGTCTTCATTTTCTGCATGGGAACGTCTGAGTCTCGAGTACATTGATGGTAAACAGAGTCTTTCCCGGTTTTCCATAAAGTATAGTTGTATGCGTGAAAAAATCTCCGTTCCATTTGTAATGTCCGCATATCCTCGAATCACGTATGATAGTAATGTGCTGTGCGTCAACAGCCTCCAAAGCCGTGATGTGAGTTGTTGCTTCACAGCCTGTGCGTGAGGCTCTTCGCTGTCGTATCAGTCAGCGGAACCCGCTTTTCGTTGTGATGACTACTGCAAAGGAAGGCAATGTCCTCCCTCTCGCTGTGCTCTGCATCCGTCCCGCACCGTGCAGGACGATTTTCCTTCCCCATGCAGGAAAACTTTCCTACACAGTGAAGGAATGGAATAAGGAGGGGTGTGTAACCATCTGAAAAGTAGTTGTAAAACCTGTGCTTGGGTGTATGTGTACAATAGATACAAAAATAGAGGGTATGCCATTCGGCATACCCTCTTCGTAACTTTGCGGTGCGTACGAGACTCGAACTCGTGACCCCCTGCGTGACAGGCAGATATTCTAACCTACTGAACTAACGCACCGTTTGTTTTGTATTGCAGGAACCCCTGTTCCTGTTTTCCGAGTGCAAAGGTACAACATTTTGCAATACTGACAAAGAAATTCCGACTTTTTTTACAAATTGTATTTGATTTTATGGAGTGGAAACGCTTACTCCTGTCCTTCCTCTGTAAAAATGTTAGGTTCAGGATCTGGGGTGGGCTCGGTGTCTTCGAGGGGGAAGAGACCTTTGGAGGAGTGGATGATGTAGTCGGTCATCTGTTCGTCGCTGCTAAAGTTGTAGCCAGAGAGCTGGCGAGTATCACCGTCAATCTCCATGTAGGCAGGAGAGTATATGCGGTGGGATTGCATGTCCCAAAAGAGGAGGGAGGTCTTGAAGGTCTCGCCTTTGAGATTTTTGACCAGCACACGACCACGCAGCTCCCACAGGTGCTTGTTGTTGTAGAAGTAGGCGGTGTCAGCGGAGATGAACGCATCGACTTGGAAGGACTCGTTGAACCGTTCGAGGAAGAGACCTTTTTCAAATGCCCAGTGTTGTGGTTCTTTTTTATCATAGATATCCCACACCTCAGTGATGAGTTTATAGCGGATGATGCCCGAGTCACTGACAAGTGTGCTGACACCAACGGAACGGAGGGTGGGCAGGGAGTCGCGCTCTCCGATGTTGGGACCAGTGTGTTGGTTGTTGTCGCTACAAGCTGGAAACAACAGCATTNCAGCAGTCGTGATGACTGCTGCGATGCTGAATGTATGTGTGAGATGTGTTTTCAAACTTTTCATTAGCGGAGACGGAGTGTAGTTGTCTCACCTGCTACACTGACGGTCTGACCTGCCTTGATGCCAGCAAAGAATGCCTCAGACTTGGGATAGAAGTGAGCGGCGTATGCGGCAGCTTGGCGGTTAGCCTTGGCTGCAGAAGATGGGTCAACCGATTTTGCACGGTTACAATAGTCGGTAGCCAAGCAGTAGTAATAGCTCTTTTGCAGGTGGTCGCCAGAAGCGGAACGGGCGATGCAGTTGGCTTGAAGCAGATAGGCAGCACCGTTGGATGGGTTGTATTGGAGCGACTTGCGGCAGTATTGGCGGCACTGAGCAAGATTGCCTTTCTTGAACATGAGGGCAGCCACAATGTAGGAATACTTGGCTTTCTTGGCATTGTCGGACTCAAGACCGATAGCTTCATCGAAATACTTGATAGCTCCGTCAAGGTCGTTCTCCTTCAGGAGTTTGGATGCCTTACCGATAGCGGCTTGTGGAGTTTTGTTGATTTGATAAGCATAGTCGGNTGCCACATAGTAGATGTTGGACTTGTCGCACTNAANGTTGTTGAGGANAGCTAGCANNGNGTTGANGTANNGGANGTNGGTNTTGTTTGCNTCGACTTGTGCTGCGTAAATTTTCTCGAGAGCGTCGCAGTCAGCAGCACCAGAGGACACGAAGAGTTCGTTGGCCTTGTTCTGCACGGGCTGGTAGTTGTCGATTATCTTCTGTGNCTCAGGAGCAAGCACTACTTGTTCAACCCACTTGGTGGAGTCTTCTGATTCNGGGTCTGCAGGAATGNTTTCGGANGGGTATTCCTTGGCTTGGTCAAGCAGACGTTCGCAAATATCGTTCGTTTCCATGTAGTCTTGGATGAAGTCTTGACGGACANTGATGTTGTCTTTGTTTTNGNGGAAACGGTTATAGGAACACTCGATGAATCCAAAGAGGACAAAGCCCTCGGTGTTGGGTCCCATGTCGTTAATACCTTCCTTGAACATCTTGTAGGCTACGTTGTTGTCCATCTTTGGGCAGAAATAGTAGTAGTCGTATGCTTTGCGGCAGATGATGTTACCTTTGGTGGATGTTGTCTTTGGGGTGGCGAAAGAGTTGAGCGCATCAAGATTCTTGAGGCGTTGGTCGTAGATGTTCATTAGCTTGTCGAAATACTCTTGCTTCTTTTCAGCATCGGTCTCTTGTTGGATGAGTGTCTCGAACATCCATGCACCGTCAGTATAGACACGCACCATGGAGAGGGGAGCCTTTGTGAAGACGAACTCCCAAGGTTCGATGGCTTCTACATAACTTCTGCGTTTGAAAGCATCNNGATANAGTGACAGGCTACCGAGCANGTCGATAGAGTCTTGGCCATGANCAATACGGTCGTTGATAGACGTTCNCNNCAGATTCTGTGCATTACCTGCAACAGACACTAAANCGAGAACGCCTGCAAATAGAATCTTTTTCATAATCATTGATTGTTTAATTGTATATATTAGTTCGTTTCTCTCTATTGGTTTGAGGTTTATTGACACAAAATTATAGCGTGCTTGTTAATTGGGGTAGCGGAAATCTCCTCTTTTCAGAGCGGGAACGCCTATTAACGGAGGGAGATACGCTCTACAACCTGCAAGAAGAGATTATTCAACCCTCCATTTGTAGAACCAGCGCTCGCTGAAAGTAAGACCTATGCAGAACTTGAGGTAGTTCTCTGTCAGCTTGCTCTGTTGTTGGGTAATGGCATTGAGATAGGGAATATCTGTGTGTATCCATTGTACGGAGANGTGCATCTTGGGACTNACACGCCATGTGTTNCGGTTTGCAATGGGCANTGTGATACCTGCTGAAACACCTACTTCGCTGGNCTTGCTGGTGATTGTGCCCGTGACATCGGCTTTGGCGTATGATTGGGCGTAGTAACCACCCACTTTGTAGCTGCATTTATTGAAATAGTGGTTGGAGGTGGATTTAGGTGTCCATTCCAAGCCTACTGCTGCCTTCCAATGGTCGTTGAGTTGTCCGCGAGTAGCTGTATAGATATCAGAACCATGGTCTCCTGACTGATTTGGGAAACGGCAAAGACTCCATTTTTGAAGTTCAAAGTCTGCACCTACGCGCAATTGGTCGGCATGGTAATATGTGGCTCCTACTGCGAGAGCATTGGGTAATTGGAATGCGTTTCTGATGGTGTCGGTAGATTCTGTTTCGATAGCCGATGAGCTGTTTCGCGTCTCGGTCTTGCGGTATGCGTTGTTCTCAACTTTGTGCCCCATGGTGTAGGTACCACCAATGACCAACTGGTCATCGTGATTGAGGGGCTGGATGTATTGGATACCGCCTTGAAGATTGTAGGTGCTGATTTCGGCAGTATAGATACGTGCCATATTGTTAATAGTGTTTTCGCTGAACGACAGGGTCATGTTGTGGGTGTAATCACCCCAAAGATAACTGAGGTTGACACCAATAGATAACGGCTTGAATGGATTCCATCCCACACCCATAAAGACTTCGCGAAGACCGCCGTCACCGCTGAAACTGGAATGGGAGGTGACATTCTCATTTCCTTCAAGTGGGGTGGAGGATGAAACGAAGTTGTATTTTATGTTCGTGGTAGGCAAGATTCCTGTGGTGACACCAACATGTTTGGCTGCTCGGAATTGGAATGCGAAATAGTCAAAGCTGGAGTTTCTAATGTTTTGGCGCATTCCACCCATCTTGTAGTTTGTATTCTGCAAGGATATACCAAGGTCAAACAA
>WFMB01000024.1 GCA_009177185.1 Bacteroidales bacterium | reverse complement strand
TGCAGGTGCAGGGGCGGCGACGTCCACAGCCGAGCAGTACTAATTGCCCGCCGGCTTTGCCTGTCCGGGCGCGCACGTTGGGGCCGTCCAGGTTCCGCTCCCCCCTCCCTTCCCTGTTCCCGCCAATGCCGCCGCCGAGTCATACTTCAGGTGGCTACAGCCCCGGGGCCCCACCTCTTCCCATCCCGAACAGAGAAGTTAAGCCCGGGCGCGCCGATGGTACTGCGCCGCAATGCGGGAGAGTAGGTCGCCGCCTTTTTTTGTCCGCGGGGCCCCCACAGATGACTGTGGGGGCCCCGCGCGTTTTGTATGTATGTGTGTGTATGTATGGGCGATGAACGGCATGCGGGTGTGCGCGTGTGTTGGGCTGGAGTCCCGCGCCGCGCCATGCGGGGTGTTCACGTCTCTTTGTCCGGGTTCGGTCCCAATCTTTTCTGGGGCGCTTTTTTTTGTTCCGATATTTTGTGTACCTTTGCATCTTGTAGCGAACAGGTGTGGAATTTAAGAACCGTATTGAAAGATGGCCTATACAGACAGCAGATATCCTACGCTCCGCGAGACGAAGTTTGTGGACTTAATGCGACAGCGTGTGTTCAATGTGCTCATCATCGCCAACCCTTATGATGCTTTCATGCTGGAGGATGACGGGCGTGTGGACGAGAAAATTTTCGACGAATATGCTAAGTTGGGTTTGCGTTACCCCCCTCGCTTCTTCCGTGCAGCCTCGCAAGAGCAAGCGGCGGAATTGCTGGGGAAGACGCAGTTTGACCTCATTATTTGTATGCCAGGAACGGCGAACAATGATGTGTTTGATATTGCCCGTAGCATCAAAACAGAGTTTCCCATTGTGCCCATCGTGGTGCTGACTCCTTTCTCGCATGGTATTACTCGCCGTATGGAGAACGAGGATCTCAGTGCCTTTGAATATGTCTTCTGCTGGCTGGGTAATACAGAACTGTTGCTGTCCATCATCAAGCTTATTGAGGACAAGATGAACTTGGCTAACGACCTTGCTGCAGGCGTACAAATGATTCTGGTGGTGGAAGATAGCATCCGCTTCTATTCGTCTCTATTGCCTAATCTTTACCAGTTCGTCCTTCAGCAGAGTCTTGAGTTTGCCACAGAAGCACTTAACTCCCAGTTGGAGATGTTGCGTATGCGAGGACGTTCCAAGATTGTGTTGGCGCGTTCATACGAAGAGGCGTGGATGCTCTATTCCAAGTTCAGCGACAATGTATTAGGTGTTATCAGCGATTGTCGTTTCCCCATGCTGGCTGACAGCAAGGAGAAGGATGAACTGGCGGGTTATAAGTTGCTTAAAGCTATTCGTGAGGTGGATGAATATGTGCCATTGGTGCTTGACTCAAGCGAAGTTGATAAGAAAGCATACGCAGATTTGTGCAAGGCTGCCTTCATCGACAAGAACTCCAAGAAAATCAATCAAGACATCAAAGATGTGCTGACCAAACATTTTGGTTTTGGTGACTTCATCTTCCGCAATCCTGACACGATGGAGGAAGTGGCGCGCGTACACAATCTGAAAGAGTTGCAATACAATATCTTCACTTTGCCAGCAGATTCGCTTAGCTACCACTTGCGCCACAACAACGTGTCTCGTTGGTTGGCCTCTCGTGCCATTTTCCCTGTTGCAGCGTTTTTAAAGAAGATTACGTGGGAGGTGGAGAACGATGTGGATGCCCACCGCCAATATATTTTCGATGCCATTGTCAGCTATCGGAAGATGAAGAATCGGGGCGTGGTGGCTATCTTCCATCGCGACCGTTTCGATAGCTACAGCCAGTTCGCGCGCATTGGTGAAGGTTCTTTAGGAGGAAAGGGGAGAGGCTTGGCCTTCCTCGACAACATCATCAAGCGTCGCATCGACCTCAATGAATACGAAAATGCCTCTGTACAGATTCCCAAAACGGTGGTGCTCTGTACCGACATCTTCGACCGCTTCATGGAGAGCAATTCGCTCTATGAGGTGGCACTTTCCGATATTCCCGATGAAGAAATCCTACAGCATTTCTTGCATGGTCGCCTGCCCAAAGAACTGGCTGACGACCTGATGTCCTTCATGGATGTTGTCAATGGTCCTGTAGCTATCCGCTCTTCCTCGCTGTTGGAAGACAGCCACTATCAGCCTTTCGCTGGCATTTATTCCACCTACATGATTCCGCATGCCAGCGACAAGTATGTACGTCTCGAAATGCTTTCCAATGCCATCAAGAGTGTCTATGCCAGCGTCTTCTATCGGGCATCGAAGGACTATATGGTGGCCACGTCCAATGTGATTGACCAAGNGAAAATGGCAGTTATTCTCCNAGAAGTAGTGGGACAGAAGNACGAACATGGGNTCTATCCGACCATCTCTGGNGTAGGGCGTAGCATCAACTATTATCCCATCGGTGACGAAAAGGCCGAAGAGGGTGTTGTTGAACTGGCACTTGGATTGNGCAAGTACATCGTCGATGGCGGACTTTGCTTGCGTNTTTGTCNACATCACCCCGATAAAGTATTGCAGACAAGCNAGANGGAGATAGCCCNTCGNGAGACGCAAACCAAGNTTTACGCTTTGGATGTGGATGCTGGTGAGGAAGGAGAAGGCAAAGGCGCAATGGCGTTTCAGGTTGATGACGCGTTCAATCTCAAGACAGTCACTGTGCGTGATGCCGACCATGATGGCTCTTTGAAGTGGATTGTTTCCACTTACGA
>WFMB01000076.1 GCA_009177185.1 Bacteroidales bacterium | reverse complement strand
GACACAGATGATAGCGCATCGTGTCGTTAAGGCAGAACATGACCCATGCTTTTTGTCAGGACATCCATCAGCACCCTCTCGCTGCCGTTGCCGAAATGCGCCCTCACTCCGTTGGGAAAGGCAAGTGTGACTCCAGGGAATCCGATAGAATCCATGGACGGTCTTTCTGGGGTTGCCGGCTGATCGTGGTGAAGTGTGATCGGGGCAAGCGGCATAGTCTCTGTCTCTGCCTTGGTCTTCCTGATCCAGTAGTTGAAGGTTGAGTAGGCAACCCCGCTTGCCTTGAGGAACGACCTGAGGGTCATCCCGCTTGATGCGAACTTGCGTTGAAGTTCTTCAAATTCTAACTTTGTCATAATTTTAGAGGTTGTAGTCGGTGCAACTTTACACGGTGCAAAGTTACAACTCGGCTACANCCTCCAAAAGGTGTATTTCAATTAATGCTTACCTCGAATCTAATCGTGTATGAATATCAATAAATTACGATAACTTGGTACAAATATGTTATACAAAATTCATCGATTAACCATCTCGAATGTTATCGCTAACGCTTCTTAATTGTTTCTATTTTTTGTCCAGCAAACCTTTTATCACTCTATTCTCCATTTGTTTCAAAGCCTCAGATGGGGTTGCCAACAATCTATTTATAAGAAATACCAAGTTGTCCATTTTCAGCGGGAATGCAATTCCAAGCTTTAAAAGACAATCAATAACATCTTTACGCTCAATCCTAAAGAGTCTTTTTGTTAGTTCTATATCCTCGTTTAAAACTTTTGTGATATTAACCGAAAGATGAAGGTCTAAAGTGTGTAGTCTCAGATGATTTCTTAGCATGGCGTCCCACTCTTTATTACGATAGTTCTTGTATGCTATGGATGAAAAAACTTGATTCATTGCACGTTCGCTTGTCTCAAGGGTCGCATAAATTCCATTTAACATCCTTGACTCTACATCGCAATAATTCCACCAAGATTCAAATTTAGTCTTATACCTTAAGTCATGTTCAACCTCATGCCATCCTTCAGATAAAACAGTGCGTAATTGTACTTCATATGTATTGTCAATAAGACTTGCGTCGAAATCGCTAACTGTATTCAATTCCTTCTGAAGTTCATCGGTGAGATTATCATCCATGCGAAATATTAGATTGAGTCTAGTTGGCATGAATATTTTATCGTCAAGATTGTCTAATTCTTCCAATTTTTTACCAATTTTCTTTATGTCTTTATGCGAATCAGAATCTTCTTCATAATTTGGCAAGCTATGTAGGAAATCATTTATTATCTCTACATCATCCATGAAATAAAAAACTATTCTTATTCCGATGATGTCCTGCATCTTTTTGTTCTCATTTCGATAAACATTTGCTTTCTTGTTCAGCTTTTTTTGAATAGAGCCGTTTGTTTTTTGCCGTGCAAATATACGATAATATATTCCTGCATTATCCAAAACTTTTTTCAAGTCGCCAAGTATACTACTGATTATATAGTTTAATTCATTCATAATTTATTTTCATTATAATATGCACGACCTTTTTTTGTTATAAATGATTTGTCACCATTTGTCACAATGAATCCATTTGATTCTGCAAGTGCAAATATTTTTTTGAAAGACATTGGATCAAATGAGTCTTTTATACGTGAAATCATTCTCATTCGCTGTGTTCGTTCATCAACCTGGAAATACAATTTTAATAAATCTAATAAAGTCTTTTCATCATTTTGTTCTACTTCGATTGAGTCTTGGTCAATAATATCAATAAATGATGCGTTATCTAAATCACAACATCCATAAAAACCGCATTTCAAGTTTGTTCCCTCTTTACTACATGACTTGAATTTGCAATTAATGAAAGCACAATTTATGATATAATTGAAGTCAAACACACAATCTGTAAAAACCATATTTGAAAAAGTGCATTTATTTATAGGACTTTCAAAAGAACCAATAAGAACTCCATACAAATTTTTACCATCAAGTGAAATATTAGAAAAACTGTGAATAGTTCGCTCTTTGAGTAGTGCGTCACTCCAAAATTCTAAGATGCTGTTAATTGAGCATCTTTTAAATAATTGTTGCCAAAATAGATGCTTCGTCTCAGTATCAAAGACAGCGGCTGCTAAAATTGATTTTTCAAGAATACTAAAAGAAGCTCCTCTTAAAAAATCATCAAAAAAGGAATCTTCCTCATTAATAATAGCATACATTAGAAATGTTCCTAATATAAAATCATTTAAGAAGCCAATATTTGAGTCCCCCTTCCTGTCTAAGAAGGCATGATTAGTAAGAGTATTAGACAAACTCTTCACATCTTTCTTTGCGGTCGCGTGTGATTCTAATAATTCTCGCGAAGTGTCTTTTATTGTTTCCTTTATTTCTGAACGACAGAAAGCTGTAGAGTCAAATCCCGCAAAATATGCTGCCAAGCGACGTAATATAACTATTTGTTCTTGTATGTTAAATGGCAAATCTTGCCTTTCTATTTCTCGTTTTAAAATGGAATTCAGATAATGTTTTGTTAAAGTAGAACTAGCAACAACGGAATTGAACTCATTATCATCTAGATATCGCAAATAACCTAATAAAACAGGATTGGAAATTTTATCAAAGTTTTGAGGCAATGCATTCAGTTTGTGCTTGGGAAGCCAATCTTGAATGCTCGGATTACCTAATTGGTAACGTGAAATCTCAAAGTTATGCCCATGCCTGCTTAATTGTTGATACCATTCATAAAAATTCTCTCCAGCGAATATTGCCGTTTTTCGAGTAGTCAAAATTACTTTCGCTTGGTCATACAGCAAATCAGCGATTGTAGAAAGCATCGTTTCAACTTTGCTGAATTTTGTATCCATTTCTCCATTATCTAAATCACGACTAAGCAATTCATCAAAGCCATCAATAATTAGTGGTATGTAGCCACGTTTTATGTTGTGTAAAACGATATCACTTCCTAATCTCACTTTGAAATTCGCATCTATTTGAGAATTCAATAAATAATGGAAGGTTGGTGCTATGCGGTCTTTCGAAAGCTCCATGAAAAATGGACGAACATTCTTTTCAACGGTTTCGTAATGCTTTAAAATCTCATATACTGNTGAGGTCTTTCCAAATCCTGCTCCAGCTNCAATNATTATTAGTNGAGGTCCATCCTTTTNTAAATCTGTTCGGATTCTGTCCAACAGTCCAACGTTAAATTCTTTTCGATCAATAAAATTGTGCTCAATGGAAAAAGGGATATTGATGTACTGGTATACGGAACTTTTAACATTTGCACCTTGAAAGACATATGCCTGCATTATAGATTGTGTATATTCTTCATATTTAGCAGATATTCTACGATTAGTCTCTTTTACCTGAAAAAACCAATTAAATAGATAATGTTCTATATCTTCGATGGTATTCTCTTCACAAATACGTACCGCATATCCTGCTTCAGAATAGTTTTTTTTTTGATTTGCTATTGAAGAATCACATCCTTCTGAAAGCTTTACAATCTCTACAGCAGGATACATGCTTGTTCCTGATGAGAAAACTGCATATTCCTCGTCTTTTACATAAAGCGTCTTGTACTCATATTGAGTAAACAAATCGATTAATTTTTCTNTGTCTATNATATTGTTNTTAAAATATTANATGTAGAATTAAAAACGATTTTTAGTTNTGGGGACNATGNTATCATNTATCTNGATGTAGAGGNCACTGGACCTGTTCTTCAGTTTCTNCGCTAGGGTGTCTGTTGTGGTGTTCCAGAACCAGGCAGGAAATGTGTACTGTGCAAACTGAGCAGCCAGTTTGTTCGGGAGATTGTACTGGTTGGCAATGTTCCAACTGAGATTGGCCAAGTCATGCTGTGTGAGTTGTTCCTTCTTCCCTGTCCGCTCTATTTTAATAGGAAGCGTGGGTACAACAACACCATGAACGACCAATGAAACAACACACTCGCTCACTTGGAATAGTTCTTCATCCGTGAAATCGAAAGGCATCAAGATTTGGCGTACATACGCCTGAACCTTCGCCAACTTTTCTTCGTCTGTCTTTTCTTTTATGGCGATGAACTGTTCGCGTTCTCTTTTGCAAGTCTCCATGAATCTGCGCAGTCTTTCCTCCTGATTGAGGATTTGGTTATGCCCTGCCATTTCCTCAATGGGAGATTTTGAACGGGCTTTTCAACTGGATGCTCGGCAATGTATTTCTGTATCGCCTCCACCTCTATACGAGGACGGACATGCTTTTGGTATGCCTCAATATAGGAAAGAACTGTCTTTGCGCCTGCCCAAAAGCACAGTCGAAAGAATCCATAGAAGCAAGCAAACAGTACTATTGCAATGGCAGCGCACGGGATATATCCCCAATGATGCTCACCGCATATCAGGATGGACTTTCCGATAGCCAATATCAAAAGCAATACGGAAACCGTTACGTGAAACCACTTTGGCATATTATTCTTTCTTGTTAAGGATTACCCATCTACCTTCCTTTCGACCACCTTCACGAGCAATGATTCCCTTCTTTTTAAGTTGTGCCAAGTCGTTTTCAATGGTCCTGTCTGAAACAGTAAACTTTTCCGAAATCTTTTCCGAAATCTTTTCCGAAATCTTATCCGAAATCTTTTCCGAAATCGTCTTTGCGGATAAGAATGGGTCAGCAGAAATCATTTCTATAATAACTCTCTGACGCTCAGTTAGTTCTTTTACGCTATCTTTTATGCCAAATTCTGGCGTAAAAGGCTTTTCTTCTTTAGTTTCAATCGACAAGATAAGTTTTACCTGTAGCAGGTCACGCTGCTCTATGAGCTGTGGCTTCAGCCAATGTTTCTCGTTCCAAGCACTGAGGATGAGAGGAAAGCCTGATCCAAGGTTTTCACCAAAACCAATCATGCGGAACATATTCTGGATGCGCTGATTGCGAGCCCTCGTTTCTTCACCAGCATAAATCTGTTCTATAGGTAGCTTCAACAGGCCGGGGTTTGTGAACACGAACTTATCATCATACTTTTCTACCTTCAGCACACTGTTCAGCATTAGGTCGGCATGAATGATACAATTCGTCATAGCCTCGCGTAAAGCCTTATGCTGTGGAGTGTCATCATCACGTTCTACACCTACCATTTTGAATGGACGGGGCAGTTCCCTTGTCAACTTTGGCAGTACCATAGTCACGAAGTTGAACAAGTTGTTCTCCCACATTCCATCGTAAGTCAGACGGTCGCTATAACGCTGGTCACCTATCAAGTGTGATTTGTCGATATAATCCAGACGCAAATTATCAAAACGGTCACGAACAGGAAGCCCTTTACCGAACATTAACAGCCCTGCCATATTCAGACATTCCTCTCCACTATCACGGTCAGTTGTAAATCCACCCATTTGACGAAGGAATTCCTTGTTGTCTAGGTCATTGAACGGATGTTCCGTATATCTGCTCTTAAAATGGTTTCGATACCGCTCCAGTGTGGGAATATCTATATCCTCCATCGTATAGTGCCTCAAGAACAAGCGATCATTACCTTCACTGTTAGCATCACGCATCATCATTCTCAGCATTTCTTCTGGGCAGTGATAGTCCCCTTCATGATTACGGATGAATGTTCCTCGTATTGGGTTGTTGTTGATATAGACAGGACGAGTATTAAAGTCAGCCTGTGAAACATTGATGGCAACAACCGCCTTGCCATCAACGACAACCGTTTCGACATCTTCATCCTTCAGTAGGTTCACGTTCACCTTCTCTGGGTTGTTGACAATGTTCCAAAAATCCTTACGTATTTTGTCCGCATCATCCACACCTGTAACCGTGAATCGCTTGCTGATGTCCTTCTCTTTCAAATCCTCATACACACCTAAAAGGATGAGTCCACCGTATGTGTTAGCAAACGCAGAATACGTCTTCCATGTGTCAACTGGCACATTCGATTGTGCTTTCTTGCACTCCAATGTCACACGTTCACCTTTGAGCAAAGCACCTTTTATAAATTTCTCATTCAATGTGTCCATAATACATTAACGTTCTTTCGTTGACCACAACAAATCTTTCACATCCACATTGAGACTTCTGGCGATTTCCACTAAAGTCTCTAGGCTGGGCTGTGAAGCGTTGGTACACCATTTGCTCACTGATGCCGGGTCTTTCCCCAGCTCCTCGGCCAACCATTTATTGGTTCTCTTTTGTTCTGCTAAAACCACCTTTAGTCTGTTTATATCTTTGACCATTTGTTTTCTTTTCTACTATTTTGAACGAGTTAAAATGAAATAAAGCATAGATATTGTNCGNACCGTAGCAAACAAAATATTNAAGANGCNAATNATAAAAATTGTATTAGGAATAACACGCCANATACCTATAGAAATATAAGGAAATAGGGATGCAATGTAAAACAAAATACATAGCAAGGTACTCAATATAATCAAGTACGAATAAGAAACAACTATTAATTGAAACATTGAAATATTCTTTCCACGGATTTTCCGTTTTGTCATAAAATCCTTAGTTTTATTTTCGATGTTATTATTGGATATAAGCAAAGCTAAAGCAGCTAATGTGAATCCCAAGAGAGTTGCGATGAAAGGAAGAACATTTTTAATGAAAGTATATTGGGAATTATCGTTATTGTATAGCGAAATAGATAGACCAAGGATGCCAATGACAAATGGCAGCCAATTTTCAAACATCCTCTCCTTTCTATTAAGAGTAGAATGATAATCCAATATTACATAAAGATATTCCAAATACATAATCAAAAATCTTGTGATAGCAAAGATAGCTGTGTAAACATATAAGTGGAGTTGAAATCTCCTGTGTCTTCATTTTGTTGAGCATCAACATATTCCTTTTTTATAATACGACCAGTGTCTATAATCCCTTCATTCTCGTTAGACATTTTTCCTCGCACGCGAATGCGCTTAATGTGGGAATAGGTACCATTATACTTGTCCAAAAAATCATAAACATGTTCTTTTATGGTTTTCTTTCGGCCTGCTTGTACTTTTACAATCACCTCNTCTTTNATTTCNTCTNACGGTTCAGAAAAATCTAGAGCATCNGATCCTAATAAAACCTTGTCAACAAATATTTCCGCACAAACGACTCTTGTCATTCCTTGCAGGACTTCTCGAAAATCATCACGAGGAATCATGTCAAATGTAAAACGACCTATGATCTTGTCATCTTCATTATCAAATTGAGCATTGTAAAAAGAAATTGCCTTATTAAGGTAATCCACAATGTTAGCACAAGTAAGCATACCATTCCCTGTTTCCAAAAATAATATAGCATCACCTTCTTTGAATTTTACTATAGCATGAGTCTTCATTTGTTCTCCTTCGGCCATTGTTTTCGGATTCTCACGTTCCTCAACGGTGTTTTTGTCTAACAATGGCGCGCGATAGCTATGTTTCGCACTTTTAAAAAGTAATTCAAGAAAATCTTGTTCTTGATTTGAGTTATGTGAATAACTNTCAAGAAACGCAAATCGGTCATTTGAAATATCCTGTTTGCGCTCGACACGGGATTTTAATTCTAAAAAAGCTAAAACATTCAAAAGGTTTGCCTCAATAGGCATTTCCACCNCGTTTTGTTTTAAAAACAAGTAGTAAAACCCAATTTTTCTTTTTGCCATATTTCTATACGATTTATTTTTTTGCAAAGGTACTGCTTTTCTCTGAAATAACCACATATTTTTATGGTTTTATATTTCTTTGTTTGCGTTTTAAGCAAATTTAGGAGCACATTACTCATGTTGATATCTGAACTATAAGTCTAAAACATTTATATGACTAAAATCTGCCAATAATGGCACTTTTTTTGTCGTGACAGAGCCAAATAATCCCTTATACATATTTATTTAGTATCAACTTCATGTCATTAAAAGCCATATATGGTGGCTGTTTTATGATAAAAACATCTATTTTTAGATAATAAACGCCAATTTTCTATAGAAAGGCTAATAAATTTCGAAGAAAAAGCATATCTTTGTGGCTGAAATCAATACAGACCCAATGGAACGTAAACTTTTGAACCGAATAAGAGTAGTTCTTGCAGAAAAGGACATGAACAACAAACAACTTGCTGAATTGCTTGGCAAGGATCCTGCCGTAGTGTCAAAGTGGGTGACGAACACCAATCAACCAAATGTAGAAACTCTCATCCTGATTGCCAAAGTTTTAGAGGTAAGCGTGGATGATTTATTACGAACAGAATAATATATGAGTACGATTCAACAGTCTAATTCCCATATCTTTACCAATCGGGATGGGAATACACTAATGAAAGAGTTTGAGGGCGTGATACAGCATAATCCACAAATAAGGAATCTTGATGCGGTTGTAGGCTTCCTTCGTGCGTCTGGTTACTTTTCCCTTCGCCCGTTCCTTGATAGTATCAACAAGGTAAGGGTGCTTATTGGCATAGATGTGGATAAGTATATTACAGAAGCCGCTCGCCAAGGAAAACTATTCTTTGGTGCGGAGGACGATGTAAAACAGGACTGTCTCCGTCAGATTCGCAAGGACATCGAAAGTTCCAACTACAGAAAGGAGANTGAGGATGGCATGTTTCAGATGGTACAAGACNTTCTTGATGGTAAGTTGGAATTACGCGGCCATCCATCAAAGAAGATACATGCTAAAATATACGTACTCTATCCTGANGACTTTAATCAATACACCCAAGGGATGNCTATAACAGGTTCCAGCAATTTGTCTGGCAATGGTCTTGGCATTACCGAAGAACGGCAGTATGAGTTCAATGTGAAGATGACACAACATGAGGACGTTCAATTTGCTAAAGACGAATTTGAACAGTTGTGGGAAGAAGCCAAGGGATGCGAGATTACAGCCGATGACCTAAAAACTTCCATCGACCGCACATATCTGAAGGGTGATGTTTCACCATATGACCTGTACATCAAGATGCTCATGGAATATTTCTCTGACCGCATTCTGGAAACTGACAATGATGATCCATTCGACATGCCAGAAGGCTATACCAAATATGATTACCAGATGGATGCTGTCATAGAGGGTTATCAGAAACTTATCCGTTATGATGGTTTTTTCCTTGCCGATGTAGTTGGTCTTGGTAAAACGGTTATAGCAACTATGATTGCAAAGAAGTTCTTGATTGAGAATGGTCGCGACCATACCAAGATTCTTGTTGTCTATCCTCCTGCTGTTGAACAGAACTGGAAAACCACCTTCAAGGACTTTGGCATTGACAAGTATGCTAACTTCATCAGCAACGGAAGCCTTTCAAAGGTTTTGGACGAAGACAATTATAACTACTGGAATGCCGATGAATATGACCTTGTGTTGGTGGACGAGGCACATAAATTCCGTTGTCATACGACCTCAGCCTTTGAGCAGTTGCAGGAAATTTGCAAAATGCCCCGTGTGGAAACTGGCAACATACCAGGCTATAAGAAAAAGGTAATGCTCATATCGGCAACGCCAATGAACAACACCCCTGCTGACCTATACAACGAGATTCTGTTGTTCCAAGACCCACGTCATTGCACTATTGATGGTGTAGGCAATCTCACTGCATTCTTTGCTCCTTTAATTGTTGAGTTTAGGAAATTGCGCAATAACCCAGATGCAGATATAAGAGATTTCAAAAAGTTGGCAGAAAAAGTACGCGACCGCGTAATCAAGCCTCTGACTGTTCGCCGTACTCGTACAGATATAGAAAGCGTGCCACGTTACAACAAGGATGTGAACGGATTCCCGAAAGTGGGACGTCCTGTAGAAAGCCGATATGAACTCAATGAGCATCTTGCCAATCTCTTTGAACGTGCCATGCAGACACTTGACAAGGAGCTGACGTATGCGCGTTATCAAGCTATAGCCTATCTGAAACCCGAAATCTCCAATGGCTTATATGACAATGCAGAACTTATAAGCCGTAGTTTGGCTGGCATTCGAAAGAACGGACTTGTGAAACGTCTGGAGAGCAGCTTTTACGCCTTCCA
>WFMB01000102.1 GCA_009177185.1 Bacteroidales bacterium | reverse complement strand
ATCTCGGCATGAAAGGACTCAGGGAAGCGACTTTAGTTGGCTGGCATAAGCGTACGATGGAGCTGCTCAGGCCCCTGTACGAACTTCTTGCAGCCGAGGTGTTCCGGTGCGATTATGTCCAGACCGACGAGAGCACCGTGCCGGTGATCAACAACGAAAAGGGACAGGCCGAGAAGGAATACCTCTGGATGAGCCGGGCGGTGATGGAAGGGCTGGTGGTTTTCTTCTATGATGAAGGCTCCCGATCGGGAGATGTGGTCAAATCCAGAACGGATAGATACAAGTTCAGGGGATACATGCAATGCGACGGCTTCGGAGGCTATACGGCAGCGTATAAGTCGAGTGCCGATGTGCGCCTTGTCCACTGCATGGTGCATATACGCCGCGAATGGGAACGGGCTCTGGGTGAGGACCGTAAGGCGGCCTCATGGTTCCTCGGCAAGATACGTGAGCTCTATCACATCGACCACGAATGTGACCGCGCCGGTATAGACTTCGACCAACGCAAGGCCGAACGTCAGGCCAGGATGAGGCCAATCATGGAGGAGATGAAAAAGTGGCTTGAGACCGAAGGTGTGCGCTACAGCCAGAGCTCACTGACAGGCAAGGCCGTGACATACGCCTATACACGCTGGGAGGCCATGATGCGCGTGCTTGACGACGGACGGCTGCTGCTCGACAACAACCTTGCCGAGAACGAGATACGCCCCATCACCCTCGGACGGAAGAACTATCTCTTCTGCGGCAACCACGAATCGGCCGAAAATATGTGCGTGATCCAGTCGCTGCTGGCGACCTGCCGCAACCACGACATCAATCCCCGTTTATACCTCAACTCCGTCATTGCCTCCATGCCGTACTTCGAGAAGGCAACAGATGATGGGCTCATGGTACTGCTACCCCATAAGTGGAAGGAGTTCCATCCCGAGGCAATAATGACAACCCCGGTACGACAGCTCGCAAAGTGACACCTACAATAAATCACAACATCGGCTACAACCTCTCTAAGTTGTAGCCGATGTTATAATAAGTTGCAACTGCAAGGTGTACTTCAGTTAATGCTTACGATTCGAGGAGGTGAAGTAAGAGTAACTCAGTACTATAAATTGGCGGGGCGCATCAGTATTGATGTGCCCCGCCAATTTGTATTTTGTTACTTTCTAAGTGGAAGTGGGTGTTATCCGAAGAAGAAGTAGGTGACGGCAAGAGCGGCGAGGATGCCGGCAAGGTCGGCAAGGAGACCGCAGGTGACGGCGTGGCGTGTGTGGCGAATGCCGATTGAGCCGAAATAGACGGCAAGGATATAGAATGTGGTGTCGGTGGAGCCTTGGAAGATGCAGGCAAGGCGACCGACGAAAGAGTCGGCACCGTAAGTGGTCATCGTGTCAACCATCATGCCACGTGCGCCTGAACCTGAGAGGGGGCGCATCAGGGCGGTGGGTAGGGCGGCAACGAAGTCGGTGTTGCCACCGCAGGATTCGACGGTCCGGGTGATGCCTTGGATGAGGAGGTCCATGCCACCGCTGGCACGGAACACACCAATGGCGACGAGGATGGCTACAAGATAGGGGATGACGCGAACTGCGGTGGTGAAGCCGTCTTTAGCCCCCTCGATGAAGGCTTCATAAACATTGATGCGGTTGGTCATGCCAGCGATGATGAAGGCGAGAATGATGCCAAAAAGAATGATGTTGGCAACCAGTGTGCTCACGGTATCCATCGTCTCCTTGTCCATCTGCGAAAAGCCCCAGATGATGCCTGCCACAAGGGCACAGAGACCGCCAAGCGCGGCGAGTAGCACGGGTTGAAAGAGGTTGATGCGCTGGTAAAGGCTGGTGATGATGATGCCTGCCAAGGTGGCAGCGAAGGTCGCCAACAGGAGGGGTACAAACACGTCTGTGGGCTGCGCTGCTCCCATTTGGGCGCGATAAACCATGATGCTGACAGGGATGAGAGTCAAGCCCGAGGTGTTCAGTACCAAGAACATAATCATCGGATTCGTGGCCGTGTCTTTCTTGGGGTTAAGCTCCTGCATACTCTCCATCGCCTTCAAGCCAAGAGGCGTGGCGGCATTGTCAAGCCCGAGCATGTTGGCGGCGATGTTCATGAAGATGTGCCCCATGGCAGGATGCCCCTTGGGAATGTCGGGGAAGAGGCGTGTGAACACAGGGCTGAGTGCCTTTGAGAGGGTATTCACCATGCCGCCCTTCTCGCCAATCTTCATCACGCCCATCCACAGCGAGAGCACGCCAGTTAATCCTAACGAGATTTCAAATGCCGTCTTGGCATTGTAGCGNATGTNGNCGATACTGATGATGTCGGCAAACACACCAGTGTTGCCCATGAAACTCTGTACGATGGCGCACACGGCAGCCAGCAGGAAGAATGCTATCCAAATGTAGTTCAGTACCATGATTATTGCTTATCTCTATGTGCGAAGATGTTAGCCAAGATTGTGCCACTGATGCTGTGCCAAGCGCAGGAAATGGCACAAGGAACGACCGCCATCGGGTTGGTCGCCACGAAAAAGGTCATTGCCAGATTAGTGCCAAGCCCTGCGTTCTGCATGCCCACCTCGATGGAGAGGGTACGTGTCTTGGCTGTGGAGAAGTGACAGAGCCGCCCCGCGGAGTAGCCGAGGATGTAGCCGATGGTGTTGTGGCAGAACACCATCCCGAAGGTCAGAAGGAAGAGCACGATGCCGTTTGCCACCAACGGGTCATGCACCGTGGTGACTACACCGCCGACAATGCACGCCAGACAGGCAACGGAGAGTCCCGGCATGCAGCTCTGAATCTTCTGGAATACAGCCTTATGCCCCAGCCACACGTTCAGGAAGAAGCCGATGGCGATGGGGATGATGGTGACAATGAGAATCTGCTGGAACATGCCGATTGCATCCACATCGACGCGCGCTCCTGCCAGCCACAGCACCAATAGGGGGGTGAGCGCAGNGGCCAGCAGGGTGGAGGNGCAGGTCATGCCGACGNAGTANGCNACATCGCCCTTGCAGAGAAAGGACATGATGTTGCTGGACACGCCGCCAGGGCAGCACCCCACGAGGATGATGCCGATAGCCATTGCCGTGCTGTACGGGGCAAAGGCTGGCACCTGACTGAACAGCCATGCGAGCGAGAACGCCACTAATGGCATGATGGTGAATTGTGCCGCAGCACCGATGAGGATATCCACGGGGCGTTTTGCCAGCAGACGGAAGTCGTCGGGTGTCAACGTCAGCCCCATCGTCAGCATGATAATGCCCAGAATAATGGTCTGTGTATTGCCTTTCACCCACTCAAAGAGCGTAGGGAAGAAGAACGTGACCACAGCGGTAAGGATGATGAAGATGCTCGCCTTGCCACTGAGGGTGTCGCTGATGGTCTTGAGAATATGATACATACTTAATCCGACAAGTCTATGATTTGGGTTACAAAGGTACGAATAAAAAGCGGGGGCACAATGTTGTGCCCCCGCTTTTTATTCGTGTGGATTGTAATGACTTATCGAACGTATGTCTTAACGACTGTTCCGTTAGACATCTTCACGATGTTGATGCCCTTCTGTGGAGCAGCAAGGCGAGTGCCGTTGATGCTGTAGAACTCAACAGCTGTCTGTGTCGTAGCTTCTTCCACCATGTCCACACCTGTGGCATCGGCACCGACCTCTGCGCCTGTTGGCACTTCGCTACTCTCGTAGATGAGCTGCCAGTTGTCGAGCTTGAACCAGCCCTTGCCCGAATCGAGTGCTGTGCCGTCTGCACCGATGTTGTTGGTGCGGAAACCAATCGTGATGTCGCCCTGCTCGGCAAGACCGAAGGTGAGGCTTACAGGATAAGAGTAGTCGGAACGTGGTGCCTCACACTGATAACCAGCGTATGTGAGGTGCTTGATGGTAGCCTCGGGAGTGAGCTGGTCAATCTCGGCAGCGATGAGCGCGTCGGCAGGGAGGTTCGCCTCATAGCGGTCCTCGCTGGAGTACATGGCAACGTAGTCGTTGGCGAAGATGCGCTGTGTGGTGATATTGTCGCCTGCCCAGTTGTTCTGCACAAGCACATCGCAGATGACGGTGTAGGTGCCAGCTGGCATATTCTTGATGGTCTGTGAAAGCTCTACAGCAGGAATCGTGCCTGTCCAGATGCCCCAGAGGTGGTCGCCATCCGAAGGCTGCTGAGTGACGATGCTTCCGTCTTCAAGCTCCACGTTGATGTTGTCGCCTCGGTTGATAGCGCACCAGTTAGCCACGCCAGCTGCACTGATTTCGGCTGCAGTAGAAACCTGAGTGCCATTGAGGTAGAGGTTCCAGCCCTTAGGAGCGTGCTCCACGCTGCCTGGGTTGTCGCTGCCTTGGAGCGAGTAGTCCTCGAAGGATGGGTTTTGGATGTAGTCAGTCAGGTAGTCGCCAGGGGTGATGTCGTCCGACTGGATACAAGCCTGAAGAGCGTCGTCAAGCGACTTGATGAGTGCATCAATCTCCTCGTCGCTATCGAGCAGGGCATCGCTGTAAGCGGCATCAGCCTCGTCGATGGCATCCGAGTAGGCTTGGATACCCTTCTTGTGGTCGTACATATCGCGTGTGTTGTAGTGCTCGTCGATGGCATCGCGCAGACGCTGGTAAGCCTTGACAGATGCGCTCACCTGAACAATCATGTCCTTGGCGCTGAGGATGCTCTGAACGATTTCCTCCTGCGTATTGCTTGCGTCGATGTTTGTATAAGTCTCTTGCAGTGCCTCTGCCTGTGTGCGCTTGGCATCTGACATGACAGCATCGGAAACGTAGTTGTCAAGAATGTTGGCGTAGTGGGTGAGGATGCTGAGCGCGTCTTCCACCTCGTAGTTCACCTTCTGAATGGTGAAGTTATCTACCTTGAACCAACCGTCGCCACCAGCTCCGTTGGTGGAGGTGCGGAGGGCTGCCTTGTAGTTGCCATCGGTGCGGACACCAAAGGTGAGCGTGCCGTCATAGACAAAGGCGCGTACCTCGATGCCCTGCATCTCGGTGTCGGTCGTTGGCTCTACGAGGCCTGCAAAGCCGTATGCCTCGCTGTTGTCGAGTTCTGTCTCGTCGTATTCCTCTTCGGCTCCAAAGTAAGTGGAGTTCAGGTTGGCAAAGATGCGCTGCGTGGTGCGGCGGCTTCCGTTGCCATTGGCACCCACCATGAGGGCGGCACGAACGATGTAGCTGCCGTTCTCAACCTCATTGATGGTTTGTGAGAGTTCGTAGGTAGGGATGCTGCTATTCCAAATGCCAAAACCATTGTCGCCATCTTTCTCTTCGCCTGTGCAGTCGGCGTTCACACCGTGCCATGCTGACATGCCAGCGGCTCTCACCTCGTCGGCCGTGGTGACTGGTGTGCCGTTGATGGTGATGTTCCAGCCAGCAGGAGCACCTGCTATGCCGGAAGTGGCACTGCCGCCTTGTGCCGACAGGTCCTCGAACGACATGTTCTTACCCAATGCGGTCACGTCGCCGTTGCCCAGCGAGAAGTTGAGTTCTGCGTCAGCGAGTGCCTTCACAGCCGCGCTCACTTCGTCGGCTGCAGTCTTGTTGTTGAAAGCAGCCACAGCGTCATCAATCGCTTTCTGCAATGTTGCGTCCGCTGGCTCTTCGTTGAGCAGGACAGCCTTCTCAATCTCTGCTTGCAGCTCAATCTTGGCTTGCAGCATGGTGAGCACATCCGCAGCCTCAAGGGCTTCGATGGTGGCTGCTTCATCGTAGATGGCTTTGGCTGCTTCGTAGGTGGCTTTGTAACCCTCGCCGAAATCGTCGTCGTCGAAACGCTGTGCTATTTGGTCGAAGGCTGCCACATAGGTAAGGCTGGCATAATAGGCAGGAATGTTGTCGGGAGAGACGAAGCCCCAGTTCAGGGATGTGAAATCCTTGAAGGTATAGATTGGCTCTTCGTATTCATCCAGTTCGCCCGTGTCTTCGGCTCCGCCATAGAAGTCAGGATACCATTCGGCTCCGTTGATAGGCTCGTTGATGATGAAGTATTGACCGCCAGCGTTGAGGTGGAGTTGCTTGCCCTCACAGTTGGGGTTGTTGCCTTCACCTGCTGTCAGCTGGTAAAAGTTTGTGTAAGTTTCGCTGGGGGTTACCGTCCATAGAGCTGGTTCGGTGGCTTTCAGGTTCACGTTGTCTGTCCCTGTGGGGATGGCGAGGTAGTTATACACAGGCACTTCCTCGGTAATGGGGTTGCCGTCGCCATCCACCTCGCCCGTGTCGATGGTCTCCTTGCCCACATTTTGATAGAACGACCATGTGCCGTCGCCGTTGTCAAGGGCTGTGAGCAGGTGGTTGGCATACTTGGAGTCGCTCTCCCCTAAGAAATAGAGTGCTCCGTCCCACGATGTTCTGCTGGTGTACTGGTCAGCTCGCTGTGCTCGGTTGACGAGCATGTACTCCTGACCGCTGACAAGTGTCTCGGGTTGCACCTTCGGGGTCACTTGTGCGCTTGCTGCCACGGTTGAGAGCACCAAGCCAGAGAAAAGTAGAAGTCTTTTCATAAATGATAAATAGGTTTAATTAGTATGAGTTCGATGAACTTTAAGTGTTTGAAATTTCCTTGATTAACACGATTGTTATGGCTTTCAATGTNTGAATGAACATCCGACTCGTAATGGTGGCAAAGGTACATCTTTATTTTGTCGTTTGACNCTACCTTCTGTGTTAATCATTGTTAATTGCCCGTTTTTTTTGTTGTAGCCTGCCAAACGCTCACAAGTGCCGCAGNATCCTTGTCGGCGGAAGAAGGTATCAGTTGTCCCTCAGAAGGTTGGTCTGACACACCCGTCAAGCGCACTTGCGCAGGGTGTGTTTTCACAGCCCCTCAATCGGAGTCCCCGACTCCGACCAGCCGATGTCGGGGACTCCGATTGGTCGATGTCGGGGACGTCGATTTTGAGGGGTAATTGTGGGGTGAGAAGGAGGGCGTGGTGGGGGCGTGTTTCTGTGACCTCAATTCAGATTCAAAAATCCCCCTCATGAGACAAGGCGAGCCAAAACAGAACTGCTGTCTTGACTCGCCTTGTCTTATGAAGGGGTGACTGGATGTCTTTCGTCCAGTTGATAGGTTTTATAGCTTGATGGTTTGTGCCTTGCCCGTATAGGTGACTGCCGTTCCCTTTTTGCCAGCCAGCTTCACATGGAATGTACGCTTTGTAGGCATGCCTTTGAATGAGCCTGTGCGCTTGCCGATGGTGAGGGTCTTGCTGCGGTCGTTCCACACGAGCGAGATAGTGCTGTATTGTCCTTTCTCGTAGTTGTAGTTGTCGCCTTCGTCTTCGTAGAGAGTGAAGGTTGCGTCTGCACCGGGATAGACCACAATGTCCAGATTGTCGTACTGGTTCTCGTTGGCATACTGCACATCGGGACCGAGGGGAAGGATGGAGCCTGCCTTGATGTAGAGGGGCGAGTGGCTGAGCGGTGCTGCGGCTGCGAGGGTCTGACCGCCGTCGAGCAGGGTGTTGGTCCAATAGTCATACCACTTGGTGCCTGCTGGCAGATAGACGTTGTAGGTCTTGGCGGCGTTCCAATCCACGGGAGCGTACTCTTCGCGCTTGCCANCCTGCTTGTCNCAGCCTGACATGGGGNCTGTACGCACAANCTTCTCTGTGGTGTAGAGTGGGTCGATGACGGGGCAGACGAGGATATTGCGTCCGAACATATATTCACGGTTGTTGTTCCAGGTCTGCTTGTCGTCCTTGAAGTCCATGAAGAGGGCGCGCATGAAGGAGTCGTTGTGCTTGGTCACCTGCCATGACTGGCTGTAGATGTAGGGCAGGAAGCGGTAGCGGAGTTTCACTGCATCGACGAGTGCGTCGTAAACGGGTTCGCCCGGCTTGCCGTAGTAGTACAGTTCGCGATAGACTTCGGTTCCGTGGCTGCGCATCATGGGGGTGAAAGCACCGAACTGCATCCAGCGAGTGTAGAGTTCCTGGTACTGCGGATTGCGAGTGGCGGAGTTGAAGCCTTGGGTGTTGTAAGAGTTGGCGAAGAAGCCACCGATGTCGGAGTTCACGTGCGGATTGGCTGTCAGCGTGTAGTTGAGGCAGATGGGCACTTGCTTGCGGAGGCTCTCCCACGATGAGCCGATGTCGCCGCTCCAAGTGTTAGCTCCGTAACGCTGTTGTCCTGCAAAGTAGGAACGGGTGAGGATGAAGACACGCTTGGTGCTGTCAACTGCACGCTGGTGGTCATACACGCCACCGACGGTCATGAGTGGGAAGGCGTTGCGCACGCTGCGGTAGGAACCCATGGCGCAGGGCTGGTCGAGGTCACTGTCCTTATAGCTGTGGTGGTCAGGGTCAGTCGAGTCCATCCACCATGCGTCAATGCCCATGTTGTGGAGGCGTGTGAGGTTCTGCCAGTAGATGTCGCGCGCTTCGCTGCTGAATGGGTCATAGACACGCACACCGCTGGGGTAGTCNANGCGTGGTGGCCACTGTGGNAGTCCGCTTTGAGGCCATGTCTCGAAGGTGAAGAGGTGTCCCTTCTCTTTCATCTCNTTGTAGCCTTTGGTCTCGGGACNGAAGGATGCCCAGATGNAGATGCTCATGTGGGCGTTCTGCTTGTGTACCTCGTCTATCATCTGCTGGGCGCGGTCGAAGTCGGGGTTGAGGAACTCCATTGCGTTCCAGTTGTAGTTGCTGCCCCAATACTGCCAGTCCTGGATGATGCCGTCGAACGGAATCTTCAGGTTGCGGTACTTCTGCACCACTTCGAGCAGCTCCTGCTGTGACTTGTAGCGTTCGCGCGACTGGTGGAAGCCGTAAGTCCACAGGGGCATCATGGGTACTGAGCCTGAGAGGTGGCGCATCTCGGCTATCACGCCGTCTGCATCGCCGCCATAGATGAAGTAGTAGTCAATCATCTTGCCCACCTCGGACTCCAGCTCCACTTGTCCTGCCTGACCTTCGGCTGGCGTGACGAGACGGGTGGGGGAGTAGTTGTCCCAGTAGATGCCGTAGCCTTTGATGGTCTGGTAGAAGTGGGCGTAGTCTTCGAGGTTGTTCTGCTCCATGCGGCGGTTCTCGCCGCGCTGACTCATTTTCCCATTCTGGAGGAGACCTACGCCGTAGATGCCTTCGTCGGCATCAACGCTGAAGGTCTGTTTCACCTTCCATGCACCTTTGTCAGGACCGTTGCTGATGGGGGTGAAGGCATTTTCACCCTCGGAGGTGAGGAGGTTGCCTTTTGCATCGGCGAAGGAGACCGAACCGTCTTTCACCGTGACCGTGAGGGCGGATGACTTGTAGATGGTGGCACCGTCGTGCTGTGACTGGCTCACCTTCACTTTCTCTGGGGACGCGGTGACCACGAGGGATTTCTTCTCGCTGTCTTGTCCGTTGTTCTTCACAATGCGCACGGTGCGTGGCGTGTAGAACTCTACCGTCTGTGCCCAAGCCACCGTGGAGAGCAGTGCTACGATAGGTAGTAGAATTGTTTTTCTCATATAAAGTTTGTTAAAGTTGGTTAGATGTCAATAATAGTATAATATGTGTGAGTGTCTTCCGCAGGGGAAGGGACTTATCTGTTCAGCTTTTTCTTGCCTGCCTGAAGGAGGATGCCTTTCTGATGCTTGTTGACGGGCTGACCGTTAAGGTTGTACCATGTCCCGTTTTCTGTTTGCCATGTTCCGTCCCCTGATTCGGGTGTGTTGATGCTGGTTGGTATCGCATCGACAGCGTGGTCGTTCAGGTCTTTCGACAGCTCACCGCAGTCGTCCATTACGGCGGCGATTTCATCGGCGGTGAGAGCGTAGTTGTAGATACGGAAGTCGTCGATGCGACCATTGAAGAGCGGGTCGGCTGGGAACATGGAGCGTCCGATGTAGCATAGGGATGGGGCGATGTCGGATGGCTTGATGGTAAAGTCGTTGCTCTCGGCCACGTTGGTGCCGTCCAGATAGAGGATGGCTTGTACCTTTTCACCTGTAGGTTTCAGCGTGACAGCGATATGATGCCAGCTGGTGGTGGCAAGCNTCNTGTNGNTGGTGAGGATTTGTTCATCTCCGTTGTTCTTCATCACGAAGCGCATCTGTGAGCCGTTGCTGGGGGTGAAGAACATGTATTGCTGTTCGCCGTTTCCGAAGTCGAAAAGGCGTTCCCAGTTCTTGCCACCGCTGTTCCACCGCACCCAAATGGCGATGGTCATCTCGTCCTGATGGGTGGCTGCGTATGGGAGCATGGCATAGGTCGTACCTGTGAGATTGAGGCTCTTGGTGCCGGAGTTTTTCGTGGTAGAGTAGTTAGGATTGCCATAGAAGGATGGGTCGATGCGGTTGGCAGAGTTGTCCAAGAGATTGTCGTCGAACTGCAGTTGGCAGATGAGGGCGTTCTCTCTCAGCGGAGCTGCCAAGATGGGTTCAGAAGCGTCGGAGCGGTTATAGTGCTCATCGACGGCTTGTATCTTGTAGAGATACTGCTTGCNAGCCACAACGGTGTTGTCGAAGAAAGTGGGCNTGTTGACCATGCGACCGATGGTGTTATAAACTGGTGTGGCATCTTCCTCTGTGGCGACTTCGGCACGCAGGATGTTGTAGCCGATGACATCAGGGTCAGCAGGAGCTTGCCAAGCCAGCTCGATGCTGGCGGTGCGCTGTTTTGCGGTCAGTGCTGTCGGAGCGGCAGGAGCTTTAAGTACGGTGAGGGTCGGCACTTTCAGGTCTGTGGGCAGGAAACGCCACAGGTATTTGTTTACTTCCGATTGCTTGGCATCTTTCGCAGGAGGAATCTTGGATGTGATGGAAGTTCCGTTGGTGCTGCTGTTGCAATAGAGGTACTTGTTCGTGAGGCGGTTGATGATGTAGTAAGCCCCGTTTTGGGCGTACTTCACGTACCATTGTTCCTCCATCGGGTGGTTAGTGCCTGTGTTATAGGTGATGACGTTGACACCCGACAGGAACATACCGCTCAGGTTTCCCCAGTTTAGCACGGAGTTGAGGTGCATGTTCGTGTTGCCAGCATTGTCAATGAACCAATAGGAGCAATCGCCTGTTGTGTGGCTGGGATAAACGTTCCACTGCTGGTTGGTGTTGCCGTTGCGTGCATCAATGGTGGCATCGTTGTTGCTCATCGTCAGCAGTTTCTTGCTGCCAATGTTCATGATTTGGTATGTGCCGTTCACCTCGAAGGGTGCCACATCCTCGCCCCATGTGATGTCGAATAGGCGTTCTGCATTGATTTGAGTCTCTGCCTGATAGTCGCCTTTCTTGCCGCCTGGCACATCATAGACGTACATTCTGGTAGGACCGTATCCGTTGAAATACACATCCTTTGTCGTGCTGATGAAGGCGAAGGATGAGGCTACGGCTTGGCGTTCGCTGGAGCCGAAGTATCCGTGTACCTCGCCTGTCTGCTCGTTGCGATAGACTGCGCCGCTGGTCCATGCTGGGCGGTTCTCACCATAGCCGATGCGCACACCTTCGTTGCTGTCGATGCAGAACTGACCGCGAGCCTTCGAGTCGAAGCCCCACCAGATGCCAGTCTCCATGCCGTACTCCGTACCCACGATGGCTTCACCCACATTGTGCAATTCGTCGGCGGTGCCCACTTTACCGTCTTGCTTCACTTTCTGGAAGAAGGCGGCATAGTTGTCGAACGAGCCTGCCAACTGGTGTGTATTACCCTCGTCGATGTAGTCGAGGCAGTGGTTGTACCATTCGAGGGCGTAGTCGCAGTTGAGCGTGTTGCCAGCGCAGACACGGATGCCGTCGAAGTAAGGGTCAGCCTTGATGAGTCGGCAAATCTCCCTCATGCTGTTTTTTGTGCCTTGTCCCCAAGCGGTATAGTCGGGTTCGTTGAAGGGGGCGATGCTCACCACCTCCACTCCACACTCTTTGGCGTAGGTCACACTGGCTTTGATGAGTTTGTACCATGCCTCGGGCTTGTTCAGGTAGATGCTCTGGTACTTGCTGTAATTGCCGTTATCCTTGTTGAGGGCGTCTTCTTGGTCGTTATTGATTTCCACCTTGTTACAACCCGTCAGCAAGATGTTCTTGCAGCGGTTGCGCATGGCTTCCTTCTGTTTGTCAGTCAGTTCGTATGTGCCGTCACCGTGGTCGATGACCTCGGCGGTGGGTTGGAAGGAGATACGTCCCGTCTCGANGTTCCCCTNGCCGATGTGCGCTATACCGCAATACNCGTTGAAGTCCNAGTTCCNNNCAGTGTCCATGCCCCATTTCACTCGGAACTCTTTGCCCTTGGCATTCACGTCAAACGCCACGTTCGCGTCCGCTATCTTGAACGCTCGCATGTAGTCAGAGCCAGTTTGTGCGTTGGCGGTCAGTGCCAAGCATGTAACAATGGTCAGTAAAAGATATTTATTCATGTCAAATTGTTTTTTGTTTGTTCGTTGTATTGAAAATCACTGAAAGCATGGCTGGCTATTGTGCTTTCTCGTCCAGATAACTGTCCTTGAAGCCGAGGAAGTACAGCACGCCGTCCAAACCGATGGTGTTGATGCTCTGCTGGGCGTTTGCCACCACGCGCGGTTTGGCATGGAAAGCGATGCCGAGACCAGCCTGAGAGAGCATGGGCAGGTCGTTCGCCCCGTCGCCCACAGCGATGGTCTGCTGCAAATCCACCTTCTCCACCTGCGCGATGAGCTTCAGCAGTTCCGCCTTGCGTTTGCCGTCCACAATCTCGCCCACATAGTTGCCCGTCAGGTGTCCAGTCTCGTCAATCTCCAGTTCGTTGGCATACACATAGTCGATGCCATACTTCTTTTGAATATATTCGCCAAAGAAAGTGAAACCGCCTGAGAGGATGGCAATCTTGTAGCCGTACTTCTTCAGCACATACATCAATCTATCCACTCCTTCCGTGAAGGGCAAGTTCTCTGCAATCTCATTCATCACGCTCACGTCCAGCCCTTTCAGCAGCTTGCACCGCTGCGTGAAACTCTCCTTGAAGTCAATCTCGCCCCTCATCGCGCTTGCCGTAATGGCAGCCACTTGGTCATACACACCGTTTCTTCGTGCCAATTCGTCAATCACCTCTGTCTGAATCAGCGTCGAGTCCATGTCGAAGCAGATGAGGCGACGCATTCGGTGATACATATTATCTATTTGGAACGAACAATCCACCTCCAACTCGCTTGACATCCGGAGTAGTTCCCCATGCAGTGCCTCCTTGTCCTTGGGCACACCGCGCACAGAAAACTGAATGCACGCCCTTGTTTTCTCCATCGGGTGCAGTATGCTCGCACGCCCCGAGAGTCGCTTGATGCCATCAATGTTCAGCCCTTGGTCGGCGATGAGCTTGCTCACCGCCTCAATTTGGCGGGCACGCAAACGTCTTCCCAGCACAGTCAGGATGTAGCGGTTCTTGCCTTGCCTGCCCACCCACGCCTCGTATTCATCCATTGTGACAGGCGCAAAACCAATGTTCACAGCCAGTTCGCTGGCCTTGAAGAGGAGGTCCTTCATCACATGTCCCGAATGTTCCTCCGCCACACGAATCAGCACACCCAGCGACAGCGTCGAATGGATGTCAGCCTGTCCGATGTCCTNAATANCCACGNCGTNGCGCGACAAAATGTCCATGATGNTTGCCGTCAGCCCAGNGCGGTNTTCGCCCGTGATGCGNAGCAGTATGAGTTCTTCCATTATNATATATATTATTGTATAATGGGGACAAAGGTAAGGAAATAATTGGCAATTAGCAATAGGCGGCAGACAATTTTGCCATACAGCCAGTATTACGGCATCGAAAGCACACCGAAAAGATGCTTGTCTGTCCTCGACGATTGGGTGATAAAGTCATTTTGTCACATACTCTAAAATGCGTGTTACGAGGCAGCAAATGAAGAAGTGTGATAAGTCTGTATATTTGTGCCCGTAAAACCATTTAAAGATGGAAGACTAACAACCAAACCATTGAAACGATATGAAAGGAAATGTGATTAAACTCGTTAAGAAGGCAGGAAGAGGCGTGCTGAGTGCAGTGCCAGCCAGTCTCTTGCTGGGTGCAGCCATCCTGTTGCCGCAGATGGCGCAAGCGCAGTTGTCGTCCAACCCCGACAAGTTCCTCGGCAACATCACCACTGGCAACAACCAAGTCGATTACGGCAAGGAAGCGTTCCACACGCTGTGGAATCAGATTACCCCCGAGAATGCCACCAAGTGGGATGCTTGTNAAGGCAGTCGGNGNAACTACACATTCGGNGGAGCCGACCAATCCGCCAACTATGCAAAGAAGTGGGGCTTCCCCTTCAAGTTCCACACCCTCGTTTGGGGTTCGCAGTTCCCTGGTTGGATGAAGAGCCTCTCGGTGACAGAGCGCAACAAAGCCATTGTGGCGTGGTTCGATGCCGTGAAGAAACACTATCCCGACCTCGAAATCATCGACGTGGTGAACGAGGCGGTCGAAGGTCATCAGGCTGACACTCACTACATCAAGGATGCGCTGGGCGGAGGCGGAAAGACTGGCTACGACTGGATTATCAAAGCCTTCGAGATGGCACACGAGCGTTGGCCCAACGCCATTCTCATCTATAACGACTTCAACACCTTCCAGTGGAACACCGACCAGTACATCGACCTCGTGCGCACCATCCGCGATGCCGGTGCGCCTGTTGATGCCTACGGCTGTCAGTCGCACGACCTCACCGACTGCAGCGTGACCAACTTCAAGTCTGCGATGGTGAAGATTCAGAACGCTTTGAAGATGCCCATGTACTCCACCGAGTACGACATCGGCACCGAAGACGACCAGCTGCAACTCCAGCGATACAAGGAACAGATTCCCTACATGTGGGAAGCCGACTACTGCGCAGGTGTCACCCTTTGGGGCTACATCTACGGAAAGACTTGGGTCACCAACGGCAACTCAGGCATCATCAAGGACGGCAAAGACCGCCCAGCCATGACGTGGCTCAGGCAATACATGCAAAGCGAAAAGGCGCAAACAGCCAAGTCGCCCTTCCCTGGCATGAAGAAAGAGGCCTCTGTCTATATCAAGCCCAATACCCTCACCCCCTCCAAAGGTGAACCCTTCACCATCACGGTCAATGCCCATCTGCGCACCAAGACCATCGACCACATCGACCTCTACGTCAAGGGTGTCAAGTACGCCACCCTCACCGAGGCGGCTTCCGTCAACGAGAAGACCCTCGATGCAGCCTATGAAGCCGAATACACCCCTGCCGCCACAGGCAAGCACAGCCTCAAAGCCGTCGTGTTCGACACCGAAGGCAATCAGTACGAGCGTCAAGGCTCTTTCACGGCCTACAACCCACGCANCCCGTTCAANGGCGCGATAGAGNTGCCCGGCACCGTCGAGGCCGAGNACTTNGACAAGGGTGGCNAAGGTCNCACCTACCNCGACACNAACTCCANTGCCGAAGGCAACGGCTCGTCCTACCGCAGCGATGTGGGCGGCGTGGACATCAAGAACGTCACGGGAGTGGGCTACACCATCGGCTACACCCAGCCTGGCGAATGGCTCGAATACACCCTCAACGTGACCGAGGCAGGATACTACACCTACGATGCCTACGTTTCGTCGGGCACGACAGGTTCCAGCTTCCTCCTTGAGGTGGAAACCGACGGTGTGACCCAGCAGCTGAGCGAAACCATCGAAGTGCCACAGACAGGCATGGGCACATGGGACAACTACGTGCCTGTACACGGTCGCACCCTCGTTTCCCTCGCCGAAGGCAAGCATGTCCTGCGCATCAACGTGACAGGAGCCAGCGGCGACATCGACAAGATTGTCTTCAACCACATTGAGCAGAACAACACCCTCCGACTGGCTGTCAAGTCCATCCCCACCACTGGCACCGCTGGCGAGGAAGCCACCCTCCGAGCCACCGTCTCGGGCACAGCCAACAGCGTCCAGAGCGTCAACTTCTATGTGGGCGGTCAGTATGTCGGCACAGCCACACAGTCGCCTTACGAAGTGGCTTACACCCCGAAAGCCAAAGGCTCTTACAACGTGACCGCCGAGGCCACCGATGCCGACGGCAAACTCTCGAAAGTGTTCNAATACACNTTCAAGGTNAACGCCAANCGCACGCCATACGGCACAGCCCCTGTGTCCCTCCCAGGCACCATACAGGCCGAGCGTTTCGACAAGGNTGGTGAAGGACTCACCTTCCACGACTCCGACTCCAAGGCCGAAGGCGATGGCTCGTCCTATCGCTCCGATGCCGAAGGCGTTGACATCGTGAAAGGCAACAACGGATACGTGCTGGGTTACACCGCCGCGAACGAGTGGACAGAATACTCCGTCAACGTCAAAGAGCCTGGCAAATACACCTACGAGGCCACCGTCTCGGCTGGCTACGCAGGCTCCAGCTTCCGCATCAGCCGCATCGTCAACGGAGTCACCACCGTGCTGGCAACAGTCAGCGTGCCCCAAACAGGCGACAACTCGTGGGACACCTACCAAACCGTCACAGGCGACTTGCTCCGCAACCTTGAAGAGGGCGAGCAAATCATCCGTATCACCATCATCAATGCCGGCTGCAACATCGACAAGGTGAAGTTCAACTGCGTCCTCAACACCGACATTGACCAGATTGCCGATGACCCCCAGCCAGCCCAAGGCGATGGCATCATCTGCAACCTCCTCGGTCAGCCTGTCGATGCCTCCTACCGAGGTATCGCCATCAAGAACGGCAAGAAGTTCCTGATGCGGTAATGCCTCTTTCCGCCGAACACGCACATCTCCTGAAGGTGCGCTTTTTGAGCCTCTAAATCGGAGTCCCCGACTCCGATTCGCTGATGTCCCCGACTCCGACCAATCGGAGTCGGGGACATCGTTTTTGGGGCTGTGGAAGCGCACCTCACATGGGAGTGTCTTTGTGCTCCTGTCCGTCCCCTCTTTTTTATCATTCCTATTTGTACATATCAGAAATAAGTCGTACTTTGTAACCGCAGACCGATTCACAGAAAAGCCCCGAGCGAGGGGCAAGTGAGGAGGGATGNAGTGAAAATACATTTAGAAAGCGTTTATCCGCGCTGATTCTTGGCAGTTTGAAATTCTCGCAAAGTTTCGATCAATAGTCAGGGGTGTAGCAACGGTAGATGCCCGTGAATATGCAACGTTGTGTATTCGGTTGATTTCTTGTCAGAGATATTGCCGAATGTATTGGTTGTATATACGGCGTGGGCTTCTGCGTTGCCGTCCGACTATTGATGGGCAATACGAGNAGCCTCNAATTGTAGGATGGCAACAGATACAGNCTCCTGCGCTTTTCCGTTTCAATCAACAGCCAACGAGGGGAGGACCGAGGCATGAACTACTAAAATGAGTATATGTATATTTGTAAAAGGCGGTGAGAATAGAGGCAAATCTAATGCGATTTGCAAACTCGCTCACTTGCTAAACGTACCTCCTACAGCATGGACGAAAGGAGGAAAAGAAGTGGATGTCATCTTGAATAAATACGGTAAGATGATAGGGCTACATTCGGAAGGAGACCCTGGATGCGACTCCATTGATTGGATAGAGGATGCTATATCGCAAAAAGGATGTGATATCGTAGTAGTGGCATGTCGGACAGGAGGACGCACTCAAGATTCTGCAATATGTTTTCTTAACAAAAGAGGAGATAAATTCATAGAAATATATCCAATCCGTAAATCAAACGCTTGTTATTCTGATTCAGAGATTGAGTTATTTTCAACATCAACCGCATTATCTTTACTTCACTTGATTTCAAATTTATAATACTTTTAATTATGTCACATTTATTACATAAATTTATAGCACTATTTATAGCTTTGTGCTTTTGCTCAATGTCTGCTTATTGCTGGATTAACTACACGCACAATGGTCTCAGCTATTACCTTATGAAAGATTCACAAACAGCATCAGTTGCGTGTTTCAATTATAACGACCGTTTCACAATTTTTGATGTAGTAGTACCAGATTACGTAACATACGAAGGTAAAAATTATAAAGTTACTAAAATCGAACCTCGAGCATTTGCAGGATATCGTGCCATTAAGTCCATGTCAATATCCGGGAATGTTGAAGAAATAGGTGACGGTGCATTTACAAATTGTACTGGTCTTGAGTCTTTGAGATTGGAAGACTCTGAAACTCCAATTAGAGTAGGCTATAATACATATATCATGAACAAAAACATAAAAAAATATCAATCTCTATTCTATGATTGTCCAATAAAACAATTGTATTTAGGAAGAGAGACAACATCTACTATTACTACATATTACATACCTCATCTATTTTGTATATATGGCATAGGGNCNAATTCATTACAAAANATAACCATCGGTGAGAATGTCAGTAATCTTCCTAACAATTATTTTAATTATAGTAGGCACCTTAAAACGGTTGAATGCAAAAATGGTCTTCGTTCAATCGGCAAAGCATGCTTTGAATGGTGTGATTCTTTACATACTATATCCTTGCCTATGAGTATCGAACGAATTGGTGCTAAAGCATTTATGCAGTGTTCTTCGCTCAAAGGAATAGACATTCCGGATAAGGTTCACATCATTCCTGATAGTGCTTTTTATTACTGCTCAGGATTAGAATATATAAACTTTAAAGATGACATTGATACAATAGGCGCTTATGCGTTCTATGGGTGTTGGAAGTTAAAAGAAATCAATTTAGGGCATTCCCTAAAGGAATTAGGTCCATATGCGTTTTGGTCTTGCAGGCAACTTGAAAGTTTCACACTTCCTCCTACAATTACAACGTTAAATGATGGTGTTTTTTCCAACTGTTCATCTTTGACTTCTGTTATTGGCATAGAGCGTATAAAAGAGTTGGGTAATGAACTCTTTTCTAGATGTGAATCACTGCGTGAGATAGAATTATCAAACGATATTACGGTCTTGCCGAAACGTATATTTTATGGATGCAAACAATTGACAAACTTTAGATTAGGGAGTAAGGTGTCAATTATTGGTGATGAAGCATTTGGGTGGTGTGAATCTCTGAAATTAAAGAATTATACTTCAGAATCGCTTGAGGAGATTGGCGAAGAGGCTTTCGTGGGGTGCCATTCATTAGAAGATATTCCCACATCCAATAAATTGCAATCTATTGGAAGGGCTGCTTTCTGCGGATGCGATGCTCTGACCTCGGTGAAGATTCCCAACTCCGTGACTACCATTGGTGAATATGCTTTTAGGGATTGCGATGCTCTGACGAAGGCCGAATTTGAAAGTGTAGAATGCCTATGTAATATTGAATTTGAGTCTAACACTTCCAATCCCCTGCTCCATGGGTTGATGGAAAAGAAATAACCAAACTCGTGATTCCCAACTCGGTCACTAAAATTGATTGTCGTTTCGCTAACTGTAGCGGTCTGACCTCAGTAACGATTCCCTATTCCGTGACTGAAATCGGTTGGGGGGCATTTGATAATTGCTCCAAACTGAAATCGGTGTATTACAACACTAATTACCCAATTATAGCACCGACGAGCATCTTTAATGACTATGACTATCGAAATACTAGACTTTATGTACCGAAAGCAGCTATAGAGAGATGCTGGACGAGAGAACCATGGCGGCAGTTCAGATACATCATACCTTATGACTTCTCATGTATAATAGAAGACATTAGTATTGATTTTTATGTAGATGCGCCTTGTGAAATCTACAATCTCAATGGCGTGAAGGCAGGCAACAGCCTTGAAGGTCTTGCTCCGGGCATCTATATCGTCCGACAGGGTAATACCATAAAGAAAATCTCCGTGAAATAAATCGTCTAAATCATCACTGGTCAGATTTCTCTCCAACGCATACGCTGAATCATCTGCCTGATTGAGTGGATACGCCCCACATCAAATGTACAACGTCAACATAAGTTCACATAGACATAAGTTCTCATTTTAACGGACTGTCATAATTAAATTCATATTATCAGGGCATTAAAAGCCCGAATGATACACAAAAGTGGGCGTATATCCTAATGGTGATATACGCCCACTTTGTGAATACACGAATGGGGGATTGGCATAAAAAAACGTGGCATACATGTTGGAAGGTGGATAAACTTATAAAAAAAAATCGTACCTTTGCCACGAACTAACTAACGAACATGAAGAAAAGGCTTTTACCATTACTGGCTGTGATGCTGTGCTCTTTGACGGCATCGGCTCAATACATCGAACAACATGAGAAGGGGGCTGTGATGAATGCTCCGCTGAGTGTGTATGCTGACCATAAATGTACACTCTTCAATTTTGACTGGAAGTTCCAGCTTGGCAACCCGAAGGATGCTGAACGTGCTGATTATGACGACAGCGCGTGGCGACAGCTGGATTTGCCGCACGATTATCAGTTTGAACAGCCGTGGGACGAGAAGGCGAACAAGGGGCGTGGCTTCAAACCCATGTGTGAGGGCTGGTATCGGAAGACGTTTGCGATTCCTGCTGAGTGGAAGGGGCGGCGCATTGTGCTTGACTTCGAGGGTGTGATGTATGTGAGCGATGTCTATGTGAATGGTCGCAAGGTTGCCAGCAATGAGTATGGATACACGGGTTTTGAGGCTGATATCACGAAGGCTGTCCGTTATGGCGACGAGAACGTGGTGGCGGTCTATTCCAGCACGGGACCTACGAATGGCAGCCGTTGGTACACGGGTGGCGGCATATACAGGAATGTGTGGCTGAGGGTTGGCAACGAGACGAGGATAGCGCGTCATGGGTTTTATGTGACCACCGATGGCGACCAGGTGAATGTGCTGGTGCAGGTGGTCAACTGGCAGAAACACAANATATATTGTCGTGCGCGNGNNAGGGATGCGCAGGGCAGGGNGGTGGCATCGACGGGACGNGGTATGCCTGACCACACGATACAGAACAACACGGAAGTGCAGCTGCCCGCAATGACGGTGCAGAATCCGCTTTTGTGGGATGTGGATGCTCCTCATCTCTACACGGTGGAGGCACTGCTTGAGGAGGATGGGGTTGTGATAGACTCGGTGGCTGACCTGTTTGGTTTCCGCACCATCGAGTATGGCACAGACTTTGGCTTCAAACTCAACGGCAAGAAAGTGTTCCTTGCTGGCATTGCTAACCATCATGACTTGGGTGCTGTGGGTGCGGCGGCTTTCTCCACTGCCATCGAGCGCCAGTTGCGCCAGCTGAAAGCCTTTGGCTTCAATGCCATCCGTTGTTCGCACAATCCTTATTCAGAGGACCTCTATCAGCCCTGTGACCGCATCGGTCGCCTGGTTGTCGATGACCTTATTGACGAGTGGTCAGACAAGGACTATTGGGGTGGTCGCAAGCCTTTCATGCAGATTTGGGCGGACCTGATGCAGGAGTGGGTGAAGCGCGACAGAAACCATCCATCGGTGGTGCTGTGGAGTCTCGG
>WFMB01000084.1 GCA_009177185.1 Bacteroidales bacterium | reverse complement strand
CAATAACCGTAACCACCTTGAGCTCCCTCAAATATAACTTTACCGTTTGCGGGAGCAAATCCCTAATTTCATCGAAATATGTATGATTTAACAATTTGGCTCACTTATCACGATGATAAGCAAATCCAAGAATTTGGATTGAAGGAGACTGATACCATCCGCCTGTTCAAGGGCAATGATATCTCTAAGGAAGGTGATAACATCAACCGCCTAAACCAATTCTATTCTGAGTTGACCACCATGTATTATGTGTGGAAGAACAGGTTAGAAAGCCGACAAATAGGATTCTGCCATTACCGAAGGATGTTCAGGGACTTTTTTGAAGTGGAGAAAGGGCAATGTCAGGTGATGAGCATTAACTATGGAAGCCCCGTGTTCCAGCATTACAAAATGGCACATAACTATCAGGACATGTACGATGCTGTTGATGTGCTTAACGAGTTGTATGGCGACAAAAATCCTTATTCCCAGTACCTATTGAAAGGGAATGTGTTCATCCCATTCTGTTGCTTCATCATGCAATATGCTGATTTCAAAAAGCTGTGCGATTTTCTTTTCCCTGTCTTATTTGCATGGGATAAAAAGAATGGCTTGAACATGAATCCTGCAAGGTACATGGAGAAAGCACAACGAGACTTCCGATATGATGATGTGAACTATCAATGTCGTGCCATTGCCTTTCTTGCGGAGCGGCTGATTAGCTGTTATATCATATGTAACATGAAACCCTTTTGCGTGAACACTTTATGAAACAGTCCGTTATGTTGCTCACTAACAGAACAGATTATGCTGTTCGTGAGAGATACCATAAACTGGTGAATGACTATGGTCGGAGGGCAGATGTTTTTCTGCTTTTTGACAAGTCGGTATCCATGTACTGTGATGAGTTGAGTGGATTTGACAGAGTATATACATTTAGTGTACAAGAATTGCTTGATGATGGATATTCTGCGCTTAAAATCGGATTTCTTGGCAACTGCCATTATCCATTGCTGAAGTTCCATAAGGATTATCCTGAATATGATTATTGTTGGGTGGTGGAGGATGATGTCTTATTCTCAGGTGATTGGAACGTCTTATTTGATACCTTTTCGGACGACCCTGCCGATTTGGTGGCGGCTTATATAAGGAAGTATGAGGACGAACCCAATTGGTATTGGTGGAGTAGCGTGAGGACTCCTGATGGAGTTGCTCTGTCACACGATGATTTATATGCTTCTTTCAATCCTGTTTATCGATTATCAGCAAAAGCTCTGAAATGCCTTGAAACGGAAATGCGGAATGGATGGCGAGGTCATTTTGAAGCCGTTGTGCCAACTGTCATAGCGAAACATGGGATGTCCATGCGAGACCTCGGTGGAACAGGACGTTTTGTCAGGAACGGAGATGAGTATCGATTCTATATGGGAAAGACCCATACATGGTTGCCATTGAGCGTGCAGACGATGAAACCGAATATGATTTATCATCCCGTCAAGGAGAAAATCGGCGGTAAATCATATAGAAGAAATTGTCTGATTTCCATTGTGGGTGAAAGAAGTTGTCATAAGTTGTGGATGACAAATGGAACGGAAAGGAACTATGATGTCCACTTAATTGTCTATGATAGTTCGTTTGGACAGCATTGTGAGGGAGTCGATTTTGTTTACGGAAAGATGGGGGAAAAAGTTGAACTGCTTAAAGACTATTTTGACAACCATAAAGATTATCTTGAACAATATGACTATTTCTTCTTGATGGATGAGAAGTCACGGATGACGGTGTCACAAATTAACTCGCTGTTCGAGAAGATGAGGGAAGAGTTAAGCGAGTTTTCGCTGGTAGGAATAACTATGCCTTGTTTCAGTCAGCATATGATAAAACAATTGATGAATGACGACCTGAAAAGTTCCATTATATATTTCTAATAANTACAATAANATCNCCATTAATNTGCGAGAAAATTNATGTTTTTCGGGAGNTAATATNNCGTGAGTTCGACNGTTTTTANNTGTCAGACAATANNANAACCGTCGAACTCACATAGATACTTGTCTGNCCCTATTCTTTCGGCTACAATAAAATCTACACGCTTCGCGGTATGTCATTCCGTGACAGGACGAACACTAAAACCGCCTCTACGATAGCAGTCGCCCACATCATGGAAACTGTTATAGAAGTCCAAACAACGGGCGTTGCCTAAATTGGACGAACTCAGAGTACTTGACCAGTAGTCGCCGTACTCACCCACGCTACAGGAATCCGTATCTTCGCACCAGCCAGCAGCAGGAAGGAAAATGCTGTTCCCGTTAGAACCTGTGACAACATAACCATCATGGTCGTCTCTGCTCGTCCATGTCCATTTGCATTTCTTGCAGAGTTCATCAAACTCGGCATCTGTCGGCATACGCCATGTGCCACCCCAGTTCTCACGGGCGGTGTCATGACCGCTGGAAGGAGTGATCTGCATCTGACCGCCAATCTTGTATGTGCTCCAGTCGCCTCCTGTACTGCTGTCAAGACAATCGAAGCAGTTGCTCCACTCATAACTGGACTTGGACTGTGTCTCGCCCCATGCGTAGTAGCCGCCATAATCACTGGGAGCGGTCGCACCGACATTGCAGGTTGCCCACTTCAGAGACAAACCAAGGTCAACCCATTCGTGACCATTGACAATGCCTGTCACTGGTTTCTGCATCTGTGCCATCAGTGTATATGAGAACACGGACAGAAGGAGGAAAGAAAGCACTCTTCTCATATTGCTCAATTTGTTGTTATCCCTGCAAATACAAGACAAAACGCACTCCCTTGGTAAATTCGGGGTCGATATTGAGGTCGCCGTTCATCTTGACTGCCATTTGCTTGCAGATGGGCAAGCCAAGCCCGTCGCCCATGGTGAGGTCTTTCACATCGAGGAAGGGCTTGAAGACATCTTCACGCTTCTCTTCGGGAATGCTGCTGCCTGTGTTGGACACGAGGAACTGGAGCTTGTGCGCGCCACGCTTCTTGAAAGCCAAGACGATGTGACCGCCAACGGGGGTGTATTCCATCGCGTTGCGGAGCAGGTGGAGCAGAATGTGCGACACGTACTCCTTGTTAATCGAGGCACTCATCTTGGGCGCATCGACGGTTGCCTCCACCCCACTCTTTAACTGGCTGCGAATCTGACTCATGATGCCTTCGCAGAACGATGCCAACTGGACTTCTTCCACTTCGACGGGTTCTTCGACGGTAGTTTCCAACTGGGAAAGGGTCTGAATGTGGTCGGAGAAGTCCATCAGGGCTTGCACCTCGGGACGCTGTGCGTCAAGACGCTGCAAGGTAGGGGTCAGCTGTGCCGATATGTTGCTGATGAACGAGGCTTTCAGCGCATTGTTCTCGTTCAGTCGGGCAATGTTCTTCTTCTGCTTGCGGGTCAAGGCTATNAANCGCAGCAAANCCAANNCGCCCAATACCNGCACGACCGCCAANACCACTGCAAGAATGCCGAGCCNNACAATGACACCCTGACGGACGGTCAATGTGCTGTCTTTCTCTTCGATGATGTCTTCATAATCAGCTATCTGCTTCTTCAACGCACCCGTTTCCGCTGCAAGAATCTTGGCACTGGCAGAGTCTTTCCATGCGATNTAGTTGTCGTAAGCCTGTGACACCATGTTGGCATTGCCTGAACGGCGACCACNTGCAANCAANGTCTTGAATACATCGTCCACCTTTTCATAGTCTTTGGCGGCGGTCATCTTCACCGTCATCTCCTTCACCACTTCATTGCCCTTGGCGGTCTGCCCGAAGGTATAGTAGTAGATGGCTTTATGGTAGAGATAGTCGTTCTTGAGGTTCTCGTCGCCCGACTCGTTGGCATCTTTCTCCAGCTGTTCAATGCAGTCTTTCACACGCTCGCCTTTGCGCATCTTCATATACATAGCCATGCGCTCCTTCTCCACGGCATAGCGCAACGATGCCTTGACGGCATTGCTCTGTTTGCTGTTCGTGATGGCTTGGTCGGCACTGCGCAGGAGGTCGAACGCCTCGTTGTAGAAGTTCTCGCTATAGTAAAGCGGAGTGGCCTTCACAGCGCATTCCACGCCTTGCGATATTTGTCCCTTGCTCACATAGTCTCTGTAAGCCATAATCCACAATGCACGCGCACTGATAGGCTNTCCACTGGCCGCATCCAGTTCTGCACGCTGNTGCAGGTTACTCTTCTNTTGTGCCCATACACAAGCACANCCCAGGAGCACGCTCATGATGAAAATAAATACTCTTTTGTTCATGTTGTGATTTTAGATTGAATGAATTGATAGCACAAAAGTAGGGATTTCTGCTATCCCTGCCAAACAAATCGCTCTCTTTTATCATCCCCCTGTATTTATGTACGAGTATTTTCAAGAAAACACCCTCCAAATTGTCATTTTCAGTAAGGTTCTGTCTGTAAACAAGTGACAAAAAGGAATTTTCTGTGTATCTTTGCACCCATACAGTATGAGATTTAACATTACATCAATATGTGCGGAATCGTTGGATATTTGGGTAAACGCAATGCTTACCCCGTCCTTATCAAGGGGCTGAAGAGACTGGAATACCGAGGTTATGACAGCGCAGGTGTGGCACTCTTGACAAAAGATGGCAACCTGCAAGTATATAAGACAAAGGGGAAAGTGTCGGATTTGGAGGCTTATGCCACCGATAAGGACACGACGGGCACTGTTGGCATTGCCCACACACGCTGGGCCACACACGGCGAGCCGAACTCGACGAATGCCCACCCACACATTTCCTATATGGGCAATCTTGCCATCATCCACAACGGTATTATTGAGAACTATGCTGTGTTGAAGAAGCAGTTGCAGGAGCATGGTATTGAGTTCAAGAGCAACACGGACACGGAGGTGCTGGTGCAATTAATAGAATATGTACGCACGAAACGAGACACTGACCTGCTCACAGCCGTGCGCATTGCCTTGCGTTCCGTGATTGGTGCCTACGCCATCGCCATTCTCGACAAGAATGACCCTGACCAAATAATCGCCGCTCGCAAGAGCAGCCCACTGGTAGTGGGCATTGGCGAGGAGGAGTTCTTCCTTGGCTCGGACGCAAGTCCCATCATAGAATACACTGACAAGGTTATCTATTTGGACAACAAAGACATCGCTGTCATCCGTCGTGGCGAGGAGGTGGAAGTGGTGGATTTCAACAATGAGAAGATGGAGCATGAGGTGACCACCGTGGAACTGAACTTGGCACAGATTGAGAAAGGTGGATTTCCTCATTTCATGTTGAAGGAAATCTTTGAACAGCCTGAGTGTCTGAAGGACTGTATGCGAGGTCGCGTGAACGTAGAGGCTAACAATGTCACCCTCTCTGCCATCATCGACAACCGCAAGCACCTCATCAATCCTCGCCGCATCATCATTGTGGCGTGTGGAACCTCGTGGCATGCGGGTCTCATCGGCAAGCAGTTGATTGAGGATTTCTGCCAAATTCCCGTGGAGGTGGAATACGCCAGTGAGTTTCGTTACAGCAAGCCTGTCATCAACGAGCAGGATGTGGTGATTGCCATTAGCCAGTCAGGCGAAACAGCTGACACGCTGGCTGCCATTGAGTTGGCAAAAAGCAAGAGAGCGTTCATTTATGGCATCTGCAATGCCATCGGTTCGAGCATTTCACGCTCCACAAACACTGGTTCCTACATCCACGTCGGTCCAGAGATTGGTGTGGCTTCAACAAAAGCCTTCACTGGCCAGGTGACTGTGCTCACCATGCTGGCACTGGCTTTGGGCAAGGAACGTGGCACGATTGACAATCTACGTTACACACGAGTACTCGAAGCCCTGAACGAAGTGCCAGAGAAGATGGAAAGGCTGCTCACGCAAGGTGACACCATCAAGGACATCAGCCGCATCTTCACATACGCTCACAACTTCCTGTATTTGGGTCGTGGCTACAACTATCCCGTTGCCCTCGAAGGTGCTCTAAAACTGAAAGAAATCTCTTACATCCACGCGGAAGGGTATCCTGCCGCGGAAATGAAGCATGGTCCTATCGCACTGATTGACGACGAGATGCCCGTGGTAGTGGTGGCAACGAAAAATGTGCTATATGACAAAGTGGTTAGCAACATTCAGGAGATTAAGGCACGCAAAGCACGCGTCATCGCCATTGTTTCGGAAGGCGACGAGACCATCTGCAAAATGGCAGATGCCGTGATTGAACTGCCACACACCGAGGAGTGTCTCGAACCACTACTTGCTTCGATTCCGCTCCAAATGCTGGCCTACTACATCGCTGTGGCCANAGGAAAAGATGTGGATCAGCCCAGAAATCTGGCAAAGTCCGTCACTGTAGAATAACCTCTTTCTGAATGAATACAGAAACAACCGAACAAGCATGATAACACGAAGCATCAAGAAAGTAAGCCTAATTGCTGCTACCATGGCACTGACAGCCTTACAAGCTGGCGCACAGACGTATCTGAACCNTAACGCTCCCATGAAGGAACGANTGAAGGATGCACTGAGCCGTATGACNACACATGAGAAAATCAAGATACNACACGCACAAAGCAAGTTCACCAGTGCAGGTGTGCCCCGTCTGGGCATCCGCCAACTGAATATGGACGATGGACCTCATGGGGTGCGCGAAGAACTGGAATGGAACACTTGGAGTCCCGCCCACTGGACAAATGACTCCATTGTCGCCTTTCCTTCTCTCACCTGTCTTGCTTCGACTTGGAACCGTGACCTTTCGTCGGCCTACGGAAATGCGGTGAGCGAGGAATTTGCATTCCGCGGAAAAGACATCATGCTGGGACCTGGCGTGAACATCCAGCGCACTCCTCTGAACGGACGCGCCTTTGAATACATGGGTGAAGACCCTTATCTGGCTGGCGAGATGGTGATACCCTACATTCAGGCGGCTCAACGCAATGGCGTGGCGTGTTGCCTGAAGCATTTTGTGCTCAATGACCAAGAGATAGACCGATTCAGCGTGAACGTAAACGTGTCTGAACGTGCCATGCATGAGATTTACTTAGAGCCTTTCAAGCGAGCGGTTGAGAAAACCAATGTGTGGACCATCATGGGGTCGTATAACTTGTGGAACGGCGTACACTGCTGCCACAACGATGCCCTACTCAACGGCATCCTCAAAAAGAGTTGGAACTGGGACGGCGCACTGGTTAGCGACTGGGGCGGCACCACCAACACGTGGGAAGCCGTGACTGGCGGTTTGGACATTGAGATGGGAACTTACACTGACGGCAAAACAAAGGAAAGCGAATTTACTTACGATGACTACTATTTGGCAAATCCTTTCGAGAAACTCATCGAAGAAGGCAAAGTGCCGATGTCGGTACTGGACGAGAAAGCCAGCCGAGTACTCCGTACCATTTTCCGCACGGCTATGAATCCCAAGAAGGTTATTGGTTCGCAATGTTCTGAGGCTCACTATGATGTCTGCCGTCAAGTGGGAGAAGAAGGCATCGTGCTGTTGAAGAACGAGAAGAACATCCTGCCACTGGATGCCTCCAAATACAAAAAGATTCTTGTGGTTGGCGACAACGCCACACGTTCCCTCACACAGGGTGGTGGTTCGTCAGAGCTGAAGACCCTGCACGATGTGTCGCCGCTCGAAGCATTCCAAGCCCTCTATGGCGACAAGATTGACTATGCACAGGGATACTACTCAGGGCATGCCATCTACGACCACGTTGACAAGATTGACCCCGAGAAACAAGCTGCACTTAAAGTCGAAGCACTCAACAAAGCGAAGTCGGCAGACCTCATCATCTTTGTCGGAGGTTTGAACAAAAACCACCGCCAAGATTGCGAGAATGGCGACCGCGAATCATACAATCTCTCTTATGGTCAGAACGAACTGATTGCTGAGCTGGCTAAGATTCAGAAGAATACCATTGTGGTCACTTTCGGCGGCAACCCATACGCCATGCCTTGGCTCAATCAGGTGAAAGCACTCGCCCACTGCTGGTACTTGGGCAGCGAGTCAGGGACAGCACTCACCAATGTATTGAGCGGTAAAGTTTGTCCCAGCGGTAAACTGCCTGTGACGTTTGCACAGAAATATGAAGACTATCCTTATGTGGCGTTCGGAGCAGAAGCCTATCCCGGCGTGAACAAGCAAGTATATTATAAGGAAGACATCTTTGTGGGCTACCGCCACTTCACCACCAACAACGTGAAACCGCTCTTCCCCTTCGGATACGGATTAAGCTACACGACGTTCGTATACGGCAAACCGACTGTAGAACAAGAGAACGGCAATGTGGTGGTGAGCATAGAGGTGACGAACCAAGGCAAGATGGCGGGCAAGGAAGTCGTGCAGATTTATGCCGCGGCACCACCCCTGAGCTATATACCACGTGCAGCGAAAGAGTTGAAAGGCTTTGCCAAGACACGCACACTGCAACCAGGCGAAAGCGAGACAGTACGCATCAGCATCCCCAAGGATGATTTACGCTACTACGACGAAACCACACATGGATGGACACTCACGAAAGGCATCTATACACTGCTGGTGGGTACGAACGTGAACGACATCCGTAGATGCGCCACCACCACGATTGAATAATCAGAGGGAATGAAGAAGAGCCTGTTCATACTCAGCTGGGTATGCGCCCTCCCCTGCCTAATGCAGGCACAGGAGAACGTCTGCTTTTCGCCCCGTATCAAGACCTTGCAAGTGAAGGTCGATGGTGAATGGGGACAATATCCTGTTGTGATGATGGGGCACGGTCATGGCGTGGAAATCAGTTTCGACGATTTGCAAGCACAGTACCAACGCTATACATGCACCATCACTCATTGCAATGCCGACTGGACACCCAGCGACCTGCTCACCAGCGAATACATGACAGGATTCGACGAACTGCTCATTGAAGATTACGAACCAGCGATAGGCACGGAGATGAACTACTGCCATTATACCCTGTCGCTGCCGAATCGGGATACACGTCTGCTGGTGTCAGGCAACTATCGGGTGAACATCTTTGATGACGGTGACGATGAACCTGTGGCACAAGCCTGTTTCTCCATCATCGAGCCTCATGTAGGCATAGAGATAGAGGTAACGGCAAACACGGACATCGACACATATGAAAGTCACCAGCAAGTGAACTTTGCCGTGAATTATAGTGGTNATCAGGNAAGNAACCNTGTGAGCGATTTCAAATACATGNTGCAACAAAACCGCCGATGGGACACCCACGTCTCAAACTTGCGCCCCACGCAGATGCAGGTAAACAAACTCATTTTCAACCATAACCGAGGACTGATATTTGCCGCAGGCAACGAATATCGCCGCTTTGAGATACTGGACGAATACGTACCCACGATGCACGTTGACCACGTTTTCTATGAAGACCCTTACTATCATGCCGTNCTCTTCGCTGATGAGCAGNGCATCAACTACCTATACGACCAAGACCAAGACGGCCGCTATCTGGTGCGCAACAACNACAACATAGAGAACGACACAGANAGCGACTACATCGTGANACATTTCACGCTCCAGATGCCTCAAGTAGCAAGTGGCGATGTTTACCTGTTTGGCGACCTGACCGGCAACCGTGTGGATGAAGCCTACAAGATGGAGTATAACTTGATTGANCATCAATANGAGTNGGTAACCNCTCTAAAACAAGGCTNTTATAACTATATNTATCTATTCAGAGGAGAGCANGACANAATAGGACAGACNCGCCAGTGTGAAGGAGACTTCTATCAAACAGAGAACGAATACTGCGTGTATGTGTATCACCGTCCTTTCGGATTACGATACGACAAACTGGTAGGATTCCAAAAAATCAAATACAAGGAATGAGAGTTTATACAACAATGATACTGTTAGGTCTTTCATGGATGCTTCACGCACAAAGCTTAGAAAGCAAATTGAAAGACTGGGCAGCGAACTATATGCGGACAGATGCCAACATCAAGCCATCGACCATCGTTTCGTATCAAGTGGATGAGGACGACAAGAACGTGCACATCGTGATGGGGGGGGGCTTTCCTGAGCAGCACTTTACCCCCGCAGTGGTAGAAGCCACCTATCAAGCAGTAAAGAACTTGCTGCCAGAGAAACTGAAAGACTACGATGTGAGCATCGAGACGGACGGACGCGCCATTGAAGAACTGGTACCCAATTTCTTCCGCAGGAACAAGAAAGACCACCACCGTCAACTCAGCGAACTATACAAAGGAGAAGCTTGGGTGAAGAACGTGTCACGCCCCTACACAGCTCAGTACGGATTGGAAGGAAGACACATCGCTTTATGGCAAAGCCATGGACGCTACTACAAAGCCGAAAAGGGAGAATGGTGCTGGCAACGTCCACGCCTATTCTGTACCACCGAAGACCTCCTGTCACAAACGTTCGTTGTGCCCTATATCATCCCCATGCTCCAAAATGCAGGAGCAATAGTATTCACGCCTCGTGAACGCGACTACCAAGNNCATGAAGTGATAGTCGATAACGACCANCCCCATAAAANCGGCATCTANCTCGNATCGTTCCGTCGCAAGCAGAAACNCCTGAGATGGAAGAACACTGCACGCCATGGATTCGCCAACTACAAGGAAGTGTATGAGTCATGCGATTCGCCTTTCACCGACGGTAGCGCACGATATGTTCCCACCGTCTCATCCCCAAAAGAAGAAGGGATAGCACAATGGATTCCCAACATTCCAGCCGAAGGGCGATATGCCGTGTATGTGACCTACCAGTCACTGGAGAACTCGGTGAATGACGCCACCTACACCATCTATCACAAGGGAGGAGCGACAGAACAGCAGGTGAACCAGCAGATAGGTGGCGGAACATGGGTGTATTTGGGAACATACGAATTTGACGAAGGCGAACACGACTACGGCATGGTGGTGCTCTCAAACCGAAGCAACCACAAAGGCGTGGTCACAGCCGACGCAGTACGGTTTGGCGGCGGCATGGGCAACATTGTACCAACAAGCTATAGCCAAACCATCCAACCATCGGGCTTGCCTCGCTGGGCCGAAGCAGCAAAGTACAGCGTACAATGGTTCGGATTCCCTTACCAANTNCANACAGANCCTTTCGGNNGCAATGNCTANAATAGACGACATCTATTCCCGTTCAGCATCAGTCAATTACCTGTCAGGCGGCTCCATATACAACCCACAACGTTCAGACGGACTAAAAGTTCCGCTGGACTTGACAGTAGCGTTCCACACAGATGCCGGCGTAAGAATAAACGACGACTTTGTGGGGTCGCTGGGCATCTACATGACCGATTTCAACGATGGGAAAACAGGCACAGGATTAGACCGTTATGTATCGCGCGACCTCGCCAGTATGTTCCTCACCAACCTCACCACCGACCTAAAGAAGTATGATTGGAAGGTGCGCCAGTTATGGAATCGGAACTATGGCGAAGCCCGTGCCCCCCTCACCCCTGCCTGCATTTTGGAAATGCTCTCGCACCAAAACTTTGCCGACATGCGCATGGCATACGACCCACATTTCAAGTTTGACTTCTCACGCTCCGTGTATAAGACCATCGTCAAATACCTCTCCACCCTCTATAAGCGCGATTATGTGATTCAGCCACTGCCCGTGGAGAACTTTGCCATCACCCTCAACGAGCAGAAGCAAACAGCCACATTAACGTGGTCAGCAGTGAACGACCCACTGGAGCCAACAGCCAAACCCAAAGANTATATCGTCTATACACGCCGTGGTTACCAAGACTTTGACAATGGCATCGTGGTGAAAGGCACCAGCCACACCGTGACACTCCTCCCCGACGAAGTGTATTCCTTCAAGATTGCCGCCTTGAACGAGGGTGGCGAAAGCTTCCCCTCCGAGGTGTTGTCATGTGGTATCTCTACACAGAACAAAGGCACCGTGTTGGTTGTCAATGCCTTCACCCGACTGGAAGGACCGAAGGCTATAGACACACAATACGAAGCGGGCTTTGACCTTGATACTGACCCTGGTGTACCCTATGGTGCCTACACTGGCTTTTGTGGTCGTCAACGAAGTTTCAACCGCTCCAAAGCAGGCAGTGAAGCCAGTGACGGATTGGGAGCCAGCAGTGCAGAGTTAGAGGGACAGCTCATGATGGGCAACACCTTCGACTATGCCGTCATCCACGGTCGCGCCATCATGCTTACAGGTCAGCACTCCTTCACCTCATGCAGCGAACAGGCACTGCTCACAAGCAGAACATCCCTGAACGACTACCCCATCGCCGACTTGATTTATGGCACACAAAAACAGTTTAACAGCCAGACAAACCGCATGGTGGAGCAATACTACAACCAAGGCGGAAAACTCCTATTCAGTGCCGCTAACATAGGCGCACCCTCCATCGGTGGCTCAGTCACCTCCCAACTGTCACCCATCAACCCCAATCTGTCTACCATCACAGGTTGCGGTCTCACCTTCGACATCTATCGCCAGATGAACCCCGAAAGCTATTGCGTGCCAGCCCCATCAGTGCTGACTCCAGCGGGCAAGGCGTTCGCCATCCTCACCTATGCCAACGGCTCATACGCAGCCATTGCCGANCCCCANCGGTTCGNCCGCCTCGGCNTCCCACNCGAAAGCATCAAGGAACACANCANNCNCAATGCACTCNCCCNTGCCTTCATCACCTTCCNTGAATAACCCCCAACGCTTAATTCTATCAGCACATGACTTGGCTACCAACAACGAAAAAAGAAGTAGAACGCCTTGGATGGGAAGAGCTTGATGTCATCCTCTTCTCAGGCGACGCATACGTTGACCACCCCTCGTTTGCGGCAGCAGTCATCGGCCGCATCCTCGAAGCCGAAGGGCTGAAAGTCGCGATTGTGCCTCAACCCGACTGGCATGGCGACTACCGAGACTTCAAGAAGCTGGGTCGTCCGCGCCTATTCTTCGGCATTTCCCCCGGAGCGATGGACTCGATGGTGAACAAATACACAGCCAACAAACGCCTCCGTTCAGAAGACGCCTACTCGCCCGACGGCCGTCACGACCTCCGTCCCGAGTACCCAACCATTGTCTATACACGTATTCTGAAAGAGCTATACCCCGACGTTCCCGTCGTGCTGGGCGGCATCGAAGCCAGCTTGCGCCGACTCACCCATTACGACTATTGGCAAGACCGACTTCTGCCCACGATTCTACAACCGTCAGGAGCCGACCTCCTCATCTATGGCATGGGCGAAAAGCCGATGATTGCCTTAGCACAACTTCTGGTAGAACAAGATTGCGAGATAGACGTGAAGATGTTCCGAAACCTGATGGCACGCTTTCCGCAGAAACAAACGGTGTCGCTCTTGCCTAAGAACGAAATCCCAGGCGGCATTCGTCCAGACGACATCCTCCTGCACAGCCACGAAGAGTGCCTCCGCAACAAGCGCGCACAAGCCGAAAACTTCCGCCACATCGAAGAGGAATCCAACAAATACGAAGCACAACGCATCATCCAAGAANTCGGAGAGCGNTACGCAGTGGTGAACCNACCTTACNAGCCCCTCNCACAAGATGAGCTGGANCNTTCGTTCGACCTGCCCTACACCCGTCTGCCCCACCNCAAATACAAGGNCAAGCGCATTCCNGCCTACGAAANGATTAAGTTCTCCGTATGCCTGCACCGNGGNNGCTTTGGNGGCTATGCATTCTGCACCCTCTCAGC
>WFMB01000117.1 GCA_009177185.1 Bacteroidales bacterium | reverse complement strand
GAGTTCTATTCTCGCTCCGCTGCTAAATTCTATGATAAAGCGGTAGCCGTTTCGCCCTACGCTGGTTCCTCGACGGTAGCCTTTCCAGGGTGTAATGAGTTTACACTGTCTGCCATACTCTGCAAAGTCTGTGTCTTGTTCTTCGTACATAGTTCATAAAGTTTTATTGGATTGTTATTTCCCTATTGTCGCTGCTGCTCAGGGCGGTGCAATCCTGTTTTCAAGGCTTAAAGAAGGTGGTGTCACATGAGGCAATAAGACAAGCAGGATAGCGGAGCGAGGCTTGGCATTTGCCGGATACCACCTAAATTTGCCGAGGAAAACGGTTGTACCGTCCTCAGTTGTCGGAGACTGGCAGGCTAAAAACGGAAATGAATCTGAACTTGTGAGGACTACTAGGGTGAATTGAGATAGAAATGGACTGCCTTGGAAAGATAAAGGGCTATAAAGGTTAATATGGGTGGGATGCAGAAGGCGGGTATGGCAAAAAGGACACGGACTTAATGGCAGAGTTTGGGACAGGTAGCAAGTCTTGACCTGCTGCCTCCCAAGCCTGACGTTGGTGTCGGTGTCAGACATGGCCGAACTGGAAGCGTGTGAGGCGGGACAAGGCTTTAGCCCTGCGCCGACTCTCTCGCTGTGGTGTCCTTGTGCATTTGAGGACGGGTAAAAGCTATAACCGGGAAAACTTGTGTGTAAAATGGTTAGGACTGTATAACATAAAATCTCTATGTTGCCATGAACACAACAAAAGCGGCCGAGGCCGCTTCTGTCGTTTGGGAATGCCGTCTTATGCGGCTTTCTTTGATTTGGATTTGCCTTTCGTCTTTTCTTTCTTCTCAGGTTTCTCAACCGGTTCATAGAACTTGGTGGCAACAAAGATGATGCGGTTGCGCTTGATACCATCCGATCCCGTCCACTCTTCGGGCTTCATGTAACCCTCGACGGTGATCATCTGTCCCTTCTTGAGGAGTTCGAAAGATGCGCTGTCGTTTTTGCGCCAAGCCTCCACGTTCATGAAAGCGGATACACGGACTTCCTCCTGGTCTTCACCGCGTTTTTCGGAGCGGCCTACTGCGAGTGAGAAACGTGCCACGCTTGAGGTGGTGAACTGACGGATTTCGGCGTCCTTACCGATGAAACCTGTTACTGCGAAATTGTTTTCTACTTTCTTCATGACTTTGAATTTTTAGAAGTTATACATTGATTTTTACGATGCACCCAAGTGGACATGGGCATAGGGAGCACCAGCGGAAGGTTCACACAATACTCTTTTTGTCAGTCTTCAGACCGAGAAAAAGGAAGATTGTTTGAAAGCCGTTGGTCACAGGTCATTGACCGACCCGGAGGAACTGACAGTGACGCCATGTTCATAACTTTGCATCAGGAAAAACGATGTGATATGACTTCGCCGAATGTTCATGTCATAAGAAGAAAGTAAACGGAAACAACGCATCAGGGTCGGAATGGATACAAACGATATCCTTCATCACAAAGCGTAGAAGCCGTTTATCGCTGTCGGTGCCACCAGCTGGGAAGAGGGGGGAAGTCCGCAACGATTGAAAATATGGAGGCAGAAAGAATGAGAAAGTACACTTGACTCCATAAGTGCAGATTATCATCGAGGTATATATAGAAGTTACAAGAGAGCGGTACCGGAACCAGGAATTTCAAGTTCAACCTCATTAACTGACATCATGGAGAGCCTGTTATGAGAACCGCCCAAAAAAGAAAGGGACGAAAGCCTAAAGCATTTTAGCCGGAAACGAAGGGGTGCCAAGGATGATGCGGCTCAGCATGCTTCATGTGGAATGGTATCGTTACTAATGGAGTCTTGATATAAATGGCTAACCCAAAAAAGTAAAAAGAATGACTGTCTCTACTGTTATCATATAAAAAAGGAGCATAATAAAAATGGAAAAGCCGTACATAAAGCCGTAGGCAAGAAATTCTCACCCACAGCTCTCTCTGTATCAATCGAATATCAAAAGCTCGTCACGTTCATACAGGGCAACCTTTCCGTCATACATCTCAACGGCTATTTCTGTGCCGAAATCTGCGACAATGCGTCCACATATAGCGTTGTCAGGGTCATCAAGCATAGTGCAGCTGCAACCTATAATAGTGTCTTTGTCCTCGTATTCCATGATATTGTTAATTTGTTTTGAGTTCAACTATTTCATCTATTCTTCCAAAAACAGTGTGTCGAATTGCCGTTTTGTCCATTGCCCAAATTTCTTTCCATTCTCCATACTGCTTAAAGACAAAACGACGCAATATATCATCGAAAGGAACACACCATCCCTGAACAGGCACAGCTCTTTTGAAATAGTTGTTGTTTCTTACTGCTTCAGTTATTCAATCCTTTTCTTTTCGGGTTAGTATGCCTCCGTTATCAATGTGGTGTCTCAGCCTTACGGCTTTGGCATCCTTCAGTTGCTCGATTGTTGGAACTTCATAATGTACGAATTTAAATATTTTTGTCATGTCGGCTTGTTTTTTTCCCTCCTTTTGATTTTTCTCAGGGAGAGATGTGGATATTACAATGCTTCAATAGTCGTCTGGGGACAATTAAGACAAGATTTGTAAATGAAGGATAGTGCATCGTCACCATCCTGCAATTAACAACCCTATGGGCTTGATCTTAGTCGTAATGCCGAAGACAACTAACTTTGCATTTGGAATAGTCGACATCTCGTGAGAATAAATACTATATGATTTAATATAATAGGTCTGCCTGCCAAAAAAGAAAAGGGGAAATAAAATAGACAGGATTTAACAGGGCAAAAAGAGGACGGTAGAAATGGGTTGGGTAACAATTATGAATTACTGAATTACGCTTCGACCAATCCAGAAGAAAATGGAGTGTGGATGGTTTATAAATAATCCACTTCATTCATTCAGTTAGTATATATATCCTAAAGTGTATGAAGTATTATTTGTGTAGTTATCCAGATATTTTTCTTTTGGCAGGCAATAATCAGGATATGTTACTATTGGGTAACATAAAGTAACAAAATTATTGGGGAAATAGTGAGTCTTGAGAATCTCTATTAAAAATCATGGGTCTTTATTGGTTCTCAAAGTGGATTAAAGTTTATGTACTCACTGAATATCAATATAGTAACAAATATTATCAAGGTTCAACGCAGAAGCCCACGCCTGTATATACAACCAATATATTCGGCAATATCTCGGACAAGATATCAGCCGAATACACAATGTTGCATATCCACGGGCATCTACCGTTGCTACACCCTTGACTATTGATCGAAACTTTGCGAGAATTTCAAACTGCCAAGAATCAGCGCGGATAAACGCTTTCTAAATGTATTTTCACTACATCCCTCCTCACTTGCCCCTCGCTTGGGACTTCCCGTGAATCGGTCTGCGGTTGCAAAAGTACGACTTATTTTTGGAATGCACAACAAGTGTGGTGGGAAAGAGAGGGAAATCGGTTGTTCGACCGCTCGTGTTCTGTAATCGAATCTGCTATTAACGTGAGTTCGGCGAAAGATGTTCATGAAACAGGATATAAGTCACTTCTGTGTGAGGTGTGCTTTCACAACTTCAAAATCGGAGTCCCCGACTCCGACTTGCCGATGTCCCCGACTCCGACTGCTCGGAGTCGGGGACTCCGTTTTTGGGGTAAGGAACAGGAGGTGAGGAGGGGATAAATGTGAGAGGGGAGGGAAGTGTTTTTGGAGGAGTTATGCAGTGGCTTTCATTCATTCATGGACTTCCACGGGGGATGGAATGGGGTTGTATAACAAAAAAAGGACAGGTCGTTGCTGACCTGTCCTTCTTGTATTGGTTCGCTTTTTGTTGTGGTTATTTCTGTTCTTCTAATGCGGCAATCTTGGCTTTCACCTCTTCCATGTCGGCTTTTAGCTTGTCCATCTTGCGGTTCAGCTCTTCCACCAAGGCATTGCCTTGCTTCGATTTGCTGCTGAGGTTCAAGAACCCGAGGTTGTTTTCGTAGGTCTTGATTTCGTTCCTCAGGATGTCGAGCTGGCGCATGAGGCGTGAACGCAAATCGCTGCCGTTGCCGTTCTTGATGCTTTCTTTGAAACGGTCGAGGCGGCGTTTGGCGGCACTCTGGTTGGCAAAGCCATACAGGCGGTCCATTTGCTCGCGGAGGAGCTGGTAGAGTTTGTCCTTCTCTTTGAAGGGGACATGGCCTACTTTGTTCCACTCTTCTTGTGCCTCGCGCAACTTCGCACGGAGGTCGCCCTCGAACTCTTCGGGCACGATGGCGGCGAGCATGTCGATGATGCTCTTCTTCTTCTCCATGTTGGTGGTTTGCTCGGCGTGTGCGCCTTGGTTCGCTTCTTTCTTGGCGGCAAAGAAGGCGTCGCAGGCTGCGTTGAAGCGTTCCCAAATTTGGTCGCTGTATTTCTTGGGCACTGTTCCGATTTCCTTCCATTTCTTCTGTAAGTCAATCAGCACGTCGGTGGTGGATTTCCACTCGGTGCTGTCCTTGAGTGCCTCTGCTTTCTCCACCAGTTCGAGTTTCTGTGCGTAGTTTTGGTTGAGGTTGTCGCGGACGGTTTGGAAGTATTCGTTCTTGCGGGTGAAGAAGTTGTCGCATGCGGCACGGAAACGCTCGAAGATTTTGGTGTTCATCTTTTGAGGTGCATAGCCGATGGTCTTCCATTCGGCTTGCAGGGCGGTTATCTTCTCGGAGAGGGCGTTCCACTCGGCGAACGTCTTGAGGTCGTCGATGTTGAAACCTTCAATGGTTTCGCAGATGGCGGTCTTCTTGGCGAGGTTCTCTTCTTCCTTCTGCTTGCGTGCCTCGAAGTGCTCCTGATGGCGTTTGTTGATGACGGTTGAGGCGTCCTTGAAGCGTGTCCAAATTTGTTCGCGCAGGTCATTTGCCACGGGACCTATCTCGCGGAAGTCTTGATGCAGTTGCTGCAGCTTGCGGAATGCCGCAATCACGTCAGGCTCTTCTGCCAGTTTCTCGGCTGCTTCGCACAGGGCTGTCTTGTGCGCCAAGTTCTTTTTGAAGTCGTAGGCACGAAGTTCGTTGCTCAATTTCAGCGTGTCGTAGAATGCTTCGACGGCTTGCTGGTAGGTCTTCCACAGGTTGGTAGCCTTCTCGGCTGGCACTTCCTTGATGTCATTCCACTGCTGCTGCAGTTCCTTGAAGTCGTTGTAGGCACGGTTTATCTCGTCTGGGTTCTCGGTGATTGCCTTTATCTTTTCGATGATTTCGAGCTTCTTCTGATAGTTCTCCTCGCGTTCCTGTTCTTGCGCTGCGGCTGCGGCTGCACGCTTTTCGCGGAGGACTGCCATCAGTTCCTTGAACTCGGCTTCTTCCAAGTTGGGCGCAGGAGCATATTCTTCTGCGTTGCCTCCTTCTTCCACGAACTTCTTGTAGGCGGCATCGGCCTCTTGTCGGTGGATGCGGTAGAAGTTGCTCTTGAGGCTGTCGAGTTCTTGGCGAGTTACCTCTTCGTCACTCTCGGCAAGGGCTTTCAGTCGGGCTACAACTTCGGCTTTGGTTGCGTAAGCGGCGATAGAAGTGGTAGAGGTTTCTGCCTGAGGTTCTTCGACAGCTTCTTCTGTTACAGGCTCTTCCGTTGTCTCGGCAACGGGTTCTGCAACGGTTGCAGGTGTTTCGACTGCAACTGGCTCTGTAGCTACTGCAGGTTCAACTACAGGTTCCTCAGTGGGGTTCTGGATTTCAGTCATAGTAGTTTTAGTGTATTATGTTAAGCATGATTGTATATACATAGACGACTGCGGCGGGAATGGCGAGCAGCGCACTGTCGAAGCGGTCGAGCATGCCTCCGTGTCCCGGCAGAATGTTGCCAGAGTCCTTGATGTCAAGCCGACGTTTCAGGAGAGACTCAACGAGGTCGCCCCACGTACCGACAATGACCGTGAGCAATGCTAACCCTGCCCAAAGCAGATGGCTGGTCAGTGGTGTCAAAGTTTCTGCGAAAGGAATGAAACTGGCTATCACTTGCGATGCCGCAATAGCCGTAAGACCGCCACCGATGCTGCCTTCCCATGACTTCTTGGGAGATATGCGTGGAAACAATCGGTGCTTGCCCAGCCGAGAACCAAACAGATAGGCCCCGGTGTCGCTTGACCACAGGAAAATGAATAGCGAAAGGGCATACCAATAGTAGTAGGTCACTCCTGCTGTTGTGTCGATGAAGCATAGCGTGTTGAACGATGCGAAGGGCAGGGCGATGTAGAGCTGTGCCATGAATGCCATCGCCCAGTTCTGGATGCTGTCTGGACGGTCGAAGTAGAGTTCCGACACCAGCAGGTAGATGAGCGAGATTAGGTAGGGAATGAACACCTCTGCCCCCATGATGTTGGTGTTGAAAGCCCATACCGCTATGAACAGATACGCTCCAGCCATCGTGGTGATGAATCGGTTGACGTGTAGGTTCATGTTGCGATTGACGATGGTCGTGAACTCCCACACTGTCAGCGCGGTGATGGCAATGAAGACTAACAGGAGCATATAAGGGTGTAGCACGATGCTGGCTACGAGGATTGCAACGAACAACACTCCTGTGATGGTGCGTGTTATCAGGTTTTTCACGTTGTTTCGGGTTTGTCTGTTTGAGGGTCGGCTGTCTGAGGTTGTCCCTCGGCTTGATTGCCTTGTTCCTTTGCCTTTTCAGCCTTGGCTATTACTGCCTGAACAATCTTCTGACGGATGAACTCTTCGTTCTCCTTCTTGTGGTCAATGATGTTGGCAGAACCGTTGTTGGCGGACTGTTTCTCCTCTTCTTCCGTATTAGCAGCCAATATCTCGTCCGTGCGTGAAGTCCATGGGCGTTTGCCAAAGATTTCTTCGAGGTCTTCTGCAAAGATAACCTCTTTGTCGATGAGCTTCTGTGCCAGCTGGGCGTGACCGTCCTTGTGTTCTGCCAACACCTTCTTGGCACGTTCGTATTGACTGGCAATGAGGGTCTGCACCTCCGCGTCGATGGTCTCAGCCGTTTTGTCGCTGTAGGGTTTGCTGAACTGATACTCCTGATTGTCGTAGTAGCAGAGATTGGGCAGCTTCTCACCCATTCCTGCGTAGGCAATCATGCCGTAAGCGCGTTTCGTCACCTTCTCCAAGTCGTTCATCGCTCCTGTCGAGATGCGTCCTACGCACAACTCTTCGGCTGCACGGCCTCCCAACGTGGCGCAAATCTCATCGAGGATTTCTTCCTTCGTGGAAATTTGGCGTTCCTCTGGCATATACCATGCTGCACCGAGTGCTTGACCGCGTGGCACGATGGTCACTTTCACTAACGGATTGGCGTATTCGAGGAACCACGAGATTGTGGCGTGTCCAGCTTCATGTAGGGCAATGGTGCGCTTCTCGTGCGCTGTGAGCAGTTTCGTCTTCTTCTCCAATCCGCCGATGATGCGGTCCACTGCGTCGAGGAAGCACTGCTTATCGACCCACTCCTTGTTGTTGCGGGCGGCAATGAGGGCTGCCTCGTTGCAGACGTTGGCTATGTCTGCCCCCGAAAAGCCAGGGGTCTGGCGTGCCAGCTGCGCTACATCCACCGTCTCGTCAATCTTGAGCGGCTTTAAGTGTACCATAAAGATTTCCTTGCGCTCGTTCAAGTCGGGCAAGTCAACGTGAATCTGTCGGTCGAAACGTCCAGCACGTAACAGCGCACTGTCCAATACATCGGCACGGTTTGTTGCCGCCATGATGATGATGCCGCTATTCGTTCCAAAACCATCCATTTCGGTCAGCAACTGGTTCAATGTGCTTTCGCGCTCATCGTTGCCACCCATGGCTGCCGTCTTGCTGCGCGCACGGCCAATGGCGTCAATCTCGTCAATGAACACGATGCAGGGAGCTTTGGCTTTGGCTTGCTGGAACAGGTCTCGTACTCGACTTGCACCCACGCCAACGAACATCTCGACAAACTCCGAACCCGATAATGAGAAGAACGGCACGCCTGCTTCGCCAGCGACAGCCTTGGCTAACAGCGTCTTACCCGTTCCCGGAGGACCTACAAGCAGTGCGCCCTTCGGTATCTTGCCGCCAAGACTCGTGTACTTCTCAGGCGTCTTCAGAAAATCGACGATTTCCCGCATTTCCTGCTTTGCGCCAGCCTGTCCAGCCACATCCTTGAACGTAATCTGCGGCGTGGTCTTATCGTCTTTGTCGAAGAGTTGAGCCTTGGAGCGTCCCACTGAGAAGATGCTGCTGGCACCACCCATAATGCCACCGCCTCCCATGCCACGCATGATGAAGAGCCAGATGAACACGATGGCGATGATGGGCGCAAAGTTCCAAAAGAGGTTGCTGATGATGTCGTTATCGCGTTCATAAGTGACCTTGCCCGTGAAGTTGCCTTCCTCGTTTTGGATGTCCAGATAGTTCTCAAGATTGTCTATCGAACCAAACTCCACCTTGATGCGTGATGCGTTCTTGTTCTTGTCAACTGCACCGAACACCTGTTTGGCGTATTTGGAGTCAATGCCCAAGGTCAGCGTGTTGTTGTCCTTGTTGATTACCACGTCAGCCACATAGCCCTTGACCACAAACTCCTTGAAGGTGGTGTAATCCACCGTGCGCGAAGCCGAAGAGTCGTGCCGTGTGAAAATCATGAATGCAAGCCCCGCAATGAGCAGGATGTACAGCCACGTGAAGTTGAATCGTGGTCTTTGCATCTGGTTCTTGCCGTTGCCGCTGTTGTTGGTCTTGTTCGTGTCGTTTGTTTCCATGCTTGTCAGTCAATGTCAGGGATGTCAGTAATGTCGGCATCTTCCCACAGGTTGTCCACATCGTAAAATTCACGTGCGTCGGGCACGAAGACATGCACCACCACGTCAATATAGTCCAATGCCACCCACAGGTTGTTGCGTGTTCCATCTACGGCCGATGGACGCGTGTTCGCGTTCTTGCGCGCGAACTCTTTCACCGAATCNGTGATGGCTGCCACTTGGCTGGGCGAGTTTCCTTCGCCGATGACCAGATATTTTGTGATGGTGTCGTCTATGTTTTCGAGGTTGACCACACGAATCTTCTTACCTTTNTTCNCTTGGATGCNTGCNANGCAAGCATCTACCAACTGCTTAGTTTCTGTCATTTAATATAATAATGTATATCAGTATGTAACTTATTCAGCGTTGTCCGCCATTTCTCGTTTCTTCTTCTCTTCAATCATCTGGAAGTTCTTGTTTCGCAACACGAAGTTGCTGCCAAGATACTTTTCCTTCACAATCGTGTTGTTCGCCAGCTCTTGTGGCGTTCCTTTGAAGAGGATGCGCCCCTCGAAGAGCAGGTAGGCACGGTCGGTGATGCAGAGCGTTTCCTGCACGTTGTGGTCGGTGATGAGGATGCCGATGTTGCGGTCCTTCAACTTCCACACCACATACTGGATGTCCTCCACGGCAATGGGGTCAACACCTGCAAAAGGCTCGTCCANCATNNTGNACTTGGNGTCGATGNCNAGNCAGCGTNCAATCTCGCAGCGNCGANNTTCGCCACCCGNGAGCTGGTTGCCCTTGTTTCGTCTCACTTTCTGCAAGTTGAACTCATCCAGCAGCTTCTCCAAGTGCTCCCGTTGCTCATCCACCGATTTGTACTTCATCTCCAGCACCGTCATGATGTTGTCCTCCACGCTCATGGTGCGGAACACGCTTGCCTCCTGTGCCAGGTAGCCCACGCCTTTCTTGGCTCGGGTCGAGACGGGGTCCTTCGTGATTTCCATGTCGTTGATGAACACCTGTCCGCTGTTGGGAACCACCAGCCCCGTTGTCATGTAGAACGAAGTCGTCTTGCCCGCTCCGTTAGGTCCGAGCAGTCCTACGATTTCCCCTTGGCGCACANTGATAGACNCCTGANTTGCNACGGTGNGTTTGCCGTAGGTCTTCACCAGATTGCGTGTGTAGAGTGTGTTTCGTTCCTCCGAATAGGGCGGAATGCTCTCATCGCCAGCGTTCGTGTTGGTTGATGTGTTCTTTAACTCCATGATTGTACAAATTAGTTACAAAAGTACAAATTGTTTGTTGATTAGGCACTTTCTAAAAGAAAAAACTATGTTAAAAGCCACTCTTTTGAACAAAAATACCTAATTTTGCGAAGATTTTGCTAATTATAAATCATTAAAAACGTCGTAAACGTGCTTTCTCTTAAAAGTGGATTAACCCATCTCGGACGGTATGTCATCCTCATGGGTCGTGTGCTTTCGCCACCCGACAGGTGGCGGATGTTCCTCAAGCAATACGTCACCGAGATGTATCAGTTGGGCTACAATTCGATAGGCATCGTGCTTATCATCTCCTTCTTTATCGGTGCGGTCATTTGCCTTCAAATCAAGCTGAACATTCAGTCTCCTTGGATGCCGCGCATGGTGGTGGGATACACCACGCGTGAAATNATGCTNCTGGAGTTCTCGTCCAGCATCATGTGTCTGATTCTCGCNGGCAANGTGGGTTCNAACATAGCCTCCGAAATTNGCACNATGCGCNTNACGCAGCAGATTGACGCGCTGGACATCATGGGCGTCAATTCTGCCAACTATCTCATTCTCCCTAAAATTATGGGGCTGATGACCATCATGCCGATTCTGGTCACGTTGAGTGTGACGGCAGGCATCCTTGGCTCGTATGCCACGACGTTGATGGGCACGACCACCGTGCCCGAACTGGACGAGGGCTTCCGCTACCAGTTCACGCCCTGGTTCTTCTGGTGCGGCATGATTAAGGCAGTTGTCTATGGCTTCATCATCACCAGCGTGTCCGCCTATAAGGGATACACGGTCGAAGGCGGCAGTGTGGAAGTGGGAAAGTCGAGCACCGATGCCGTAGTCACCAGCAGCATCCTCGTGCTGTTTTCTGACATCTTCCTTACCAATATGCTCACCTGACGGGGGCGTGTCACCGCTCCTTCAGTACTTCTGCGGAAGTACTGACGAGGAACAATAACATCAAGAACAAGACGTAAACCATGATAAAAGTAGAACATCTATATAAGAGTTTTGGAGACAAAGAGGTGCTCAAGGACATCAACGCCACGTTTCGCGATGGCGAGGTAAACCTTATCATCGGACAGAGCGGCAGTGGCAAGACCGTGCTGATGAAGAACATCGTGGGGCTGCTCACTCCCACTGAGGGCAACATCTACTACGACGACCGCGATTTCGTTTCGCTGTCGAAGCGTGAGAAGGTGCTGTTGCGCCGAGAGATGGGCATGATATTCCAGAGCGCGGCATTGTTCGACTCCATGTCGGTGCTGGACAACGTGATGTTTCCGCTCAATATGTTCTCTTATGCCCCTTATGAAGACCGCAAGCGTCGGGCGCTTGACTGCTTGGCGCGTGTCAACCTGCAAGGTGCCGAAAGCAAGTTCCCGGGCGAGATTTCGGGAGGCATGCAGAAGCGTGTCGCCATCGCCCGTGCGATAGTGCTGCAGCCGAAGTATCTCTTTTGCGACGAGCCTAACTCTGGACTTGACCCCAAGACCAGCATCGTGATTGACGAACTGATTGCTGGCATCACGCACGAGGACAAAATTACCACTATCGTCAACACCCACGACATGAACTCGGTGATGGGTATTGGCGAAAACATCACCTTCATCTGCGAGGGGCGTGCCGAGTGGCAGGGCAACAACAAGGGGATTATGGATGCCAAGAACAAGAAACTGGAAGACTTTATCTTTGCCAGCGACATCTTGCGACAAGCAAAGGAACTGCACGACCAACAGCGAGGACGATGATTGTTTGTATTGCGGAGAAACCGAGTGTGGCGCGCGATATAGCCAATGTGTTGGGTGCCAGAGACATGAAGCAAGGCTACATCGAGGGCAACGGCTATCAGGTCACGTGGACGTTCGGGCATTTGTGCGAGTTGCGAGAGCCTGATGAGTACAATCCCCGTTGGAAGCGTTGGGACTTGTGGGACTTGCCGATGATTCCTGCACGCTACGGCATTCGTCTGAAGAACGACGAAGGGGTGCGGCGGCAGTTTGCCACGATTGAGAAACTCATGCAGGCGGCGGACGGCATCATCAACTGCGGCGATGCCGGGCAGGAGGGTGAGCTGATTCAGCGTTGGGTCATGCAGAAGGCTGGGGCGAAGTGCCCTGTCAAACGGCTGTGGATTTCTTCGCTGACCGAGGAGGCTATCCGCGAGGGGTTCAGCAGCCTGAAAGACCAAATCGAATACCAGTCGCTCTACGAGGCGGGGCTTTGCCGAGCCATCGGCGACTGGACGCTGGGCATGAACGCCACACGCCTCTACACGCTCAAGTATGGACAACAGAAACAGGTGCTCTCCATCGGACGGGTGCAGACCCCCACGCTGGCACTCATTGTGCGTCGCCAGCAGGAGATTGAGCGTTTCGTCCCCAAGCAGAGTTGGGTGCTTTCCACGCTGTATCGCGACACTAAATTCACTGCCATTGCCCACGACGAAGAGGCAGAGGCCGAGGATGCAGCCGAGGTGAAAGCGGCGGCGGAGCAGGGCAAGACCATCAAGGGAAAAGGACCGATTTACCGACAGGTGGAATACACTACTGAGGAAGAGGGAAGGGCTGTGCTGCGCTCCATCGAGGGGCTGCCTTTCATTGTGACCGACATCCAAAAGAAGAAAGGAACGGAAGCACCGCCTCGTCTGTATGACTTGACTTCATTGCAGGTGGATTGCAACCGCAAGTTTGGCTACTCGGCCGAACAGACGCTCCAGCTGATTCAGTCGCTCTACGAGAAGAAGTTCACCACTTATCCGCGTGTTGACACCACTTTCCTCAGTGACGACATCTATGCTAAATGCCCACAAACTCTCCGAGGTCTGCGAGGCTATGAGCAGTTCACGCGTCCCCTTGAAGGCAAGCCTCTCCCCAAGTCGAAGAAGGTCTTTGACTCCTCTAAGGTGACTGACCACCATGCCATTATCCCCACAGGTGTGCCTGCTATCAGTCTCACAGACATGGAGCGTCGTGTCTATGACCTCGTTACCCGTGCCTTCATCGCAGTGTTCTATCCCGACTGCAAGTTCGAGACGACAACGGTGTATGGCGAAGTGAAGCCTGCACTGGCGGATGCAGTTCTGTTCCGCACCAGCGGACGGGTCATTCTTGAGGAAGGATGGAAAGCCATTTATAAGAAGAATGCTGTGGATAATGCTGACGACGAGGAGAGTAAGGCTAACGATGATGNCCGCTCTTTGNNGCTCTTNAAGAAGGGGGAGCAGGGNNNGCACCTGCCTNTGCTCTCAGNGANGTGGACGNAACCGCNCAAGCCCTATACCGAAGCCACCTTGCTCCGCGCGATGGAGACAGCCGGCAAGTTTGTCGATAACGAAGAACTGCGCGATGCCATGAAGGAGAACGGCATCGGTCGTCCCTCTACTCGCGCTGCCATCATCGAAACCCTTTTCAAACGCCGCTACATCCGCAAGGAACGCAAGAACCTCATCGCCACGCCAACGGGGGTGGAACTGATTGGCATCATCCACGAGGAACTCCTCAAGAGTGCCGAACTCACAGGGCTTTGGGAGAAGAAACTGCGTGAGATTGAGCGTCGTCAGTACGATGCCCAGACCTTCATTGCTGAGCTGAAACAGATGGTCACCGACATTATCAACACCGTCCGCAACGACCACTCTAATCGTCATGTGGCTGTTACGACTGAAGAGGACTTGAAGAAAACGAAGACGCGTAAACCTGTTGATTCCNAAGGCACCACAGCCTCTTCTAACGTTCCTGCGGGTTNNCAACNGAAGAANANGTCAATTCCCAGAAAACCTGCTCGGAAAACGACCGAGGAGGTCAAGGCGACCCACAATCCCGACGAAGTGATTGGCATGCCTTGNCCGCTCTGCAAGGAAGGTCACATCATCAAGGGGCGTACTGCTTATGGTTGTTCGCGCTGGCAAGAAGGTTGCACATACCGCTTGCCGTTTGAACAGGCGTGACGGGATTGGGAAAATCAAATCGTTCATTTGTTTGGATATTCCAGGGGAAAACATTAACTTTGCAACAGATAAGATGTATGATTATGGAGTCACAAACAGATATTCGTTGGATTCAACGCTATGCAAACTTTCATAGAGCATGCCAAAGGTTGCTTGAAGTGACGGAAGCGGNTAGGCNTTTGGAGGNTTTGACAGAATTGGAACAGGAAGGACTTGTGCAGCGGTTTGAATACACGCTTGAATTAGCATGGAAGGTGCTGCAAGATTTGCTGACTTTTAAGGGCTATGACTTTATGGCGGGGCCGNATGGNANATTGAGAATGGCGNTTGAAGANGGNTTGNTTTCTNACCATGANGGATGGNGGCGAATGATGAAGGCACGGAATAAGTTGACGCATGTATATGATGGAGAAGAGGTTCGTGCTATCATAGAATTGATTTTTGATGAATACGCTCCTGTGTTGAAGAAACTGGATGAGAATTTGGCTGTTTTATCCCAAAAGAAAGCCTATCGGCAATTATGAAATTTGGATTGAGTGATACTGTTGTCAAAGAACTGCAAGATGTGTTTCGTTATCATCCGAACATTAAGAAAGTTCTGATTTTCGGTTCTCGGTCGAAAGGAAATTATCGTGAAGGTTCAGATGTAGATTTAGCGGTGATAGGCGATGACCTCAATTATAGCCAGTTGCTTGATATCTTGTGTGAGATAGAAGATTTGGGGTTGCTCTATTCAGTGGATTTGGTGGATTATGCAAAGAAGAAGGGGACACCCATTGGTGAGCACATTGATAGGGTGGGAAAAGTCTTTTATGAGGTGGCATAGTTGCTTCGTGCTTCTCATTTCTCAAAAAGGCTTCATACAATAATGGAGTCTTTTTTTCGTTTTTAGTAGTATGAAAAGAGAGAGATTCCACATATATATATATATAGTAGCGGCTTGGGTTTTGGTGGCGTGCAGCAACGAGGGCATAGCGTTCAAGAAGGCGGAACAAAGTTATGCCATTGGAGAGTACTATGCGGCAAGTGTTAACTACAAGAAGTCGTACTCGCGGTGTAAGCCGAAAGAGAGGGATAAACGGGCGGTAAGGGCTTTCATGATGGGAGAGTGTTACCGCCATATCGGCTACACGCAGAAGGCAATAGTGGCATACTTGAATGCCATCAGATATCAGATGCCTGATAGTTTGGTTTATTTGCATTTAGCGCGTCAGCAGTTAAAGGTGGGGCAGTACAAGCAGGCGGAGCAGAATTTCAGGGCGTATCTGGAATTGGAGCCAGGCAGCGAGTTGGCGAGGAGCGGATTGTTGTCGTGTGAGTTAGGTCCGCAATGGAAGGCAAAGCCCAATCAATATACGGTGAAGAAAGAATCGCAGTTCAATTCGCGGCGTTCGGATTATAGCCCGATGCTGGTGGGTGACGATGCGGACGTGCTGGTGCTGTCGTCAACGCGCAATGATGCGTCAGGTGATGACATTTCGGGCATTACGGGGTTGAAGTTTGGCGATTTGTTCTCGACTCGCAAGAATGACCAAGGGAAATGGCAGCCTGTGGAGGTGATAGAGAGTGAAGTGAACACAGAGTATGATGAGGGAGCTTCGTGCCTTAGCCCTGATGGCAAGACGATGTACTTCACCCGATGCTCCAGCGACCCTGATTATCCGCGTTTTGCGGAGATTTGGAAGTCGCAGCGTAGCGATGCGTCGTGGGGAAAACCGACGAAATGCGATATTGCGCGCGACACGCTGAGTTCTTATGCGCATCCTGCAGTTAGCCCCGACGGGGAGTGGCTTTACTTCGTGAGCGATTTCCCTGGAGGTGAGGGTGGTTTGGACATTTGGCGTACACGCATTCTTNGNAATGGCTTTGGGNGCNTGGAGAACTTGGGACGCCCTATCAATACGCCTGGCGATGAGATGTTCCCTGCGTTCCGTCCGAATGGAGATTTCTACTTTTCTTCCGACGGGCATCCGGGCATGGGCGGCTTGGACATTTTTGTGGCTCGTGAAGACTCGATGCGTGGCACGATTGTCGAGAACTTGCAGTTCCCGCTCAATTCTTCGGCTGATGACTTCGGCATGACGTTTGAAGGGGTACATAACCGAGGATACTTTTGCTCATCGCGCAACGATGGTAGGGGATGGGAACATATCTATTCGTTTGAATGCCCTGAGATTCTCCAGACGGTGACGGGATGGGTGTATGNGAAGGATGGCTACNAACTGNNCGAGGNGCTTGTCTATATGGTGGGCAATGATGGCACGAACTTGAAACTCTCTGTCAGAGGCGATGGCTCGTTCACGCAGGTGCTGAAGCCTGGTGTGGATTATGTACTCTTGGGTACATGTAAGGGCTACTTGAACGTGAAGAATGAGATTCACGTGGAGGCTTCGGAGGAGAGTGAGGAATATACGCTCCAGTTCCCTCTGCCACCTATCAATGTGCCTGTGCTTATCGACAATATCTTCTATGAGTTCGACAGTGCCGACCTTACTCCCGAATCGACCGATGCATTGGATAAGTTGGTGGGGATGATGAACGAGAATGCGAACATCACCATTGAGCTGTCGGCACACTGCGACTACCGAGGCAACGATTCCTACAACCAACGCCTTTCCCAACGGCGTGCCGAGTCAGTGGTGCGCTATCTCATTCAGCATGGCATTGCTGCTGACCGTTTGACAGCTGTGGGATATGGAGAGTCACGCCCGAAAGTCGTCACCAAAAAATTGGTCGAAACGCTGTTGGCTGGCAACCCTAAAGTGGAGGTGCAGGAGAACGACACGCTGACGGAGGCTTACATTCTTGGCATCAAGGGGGAAGAGGAACAGGAAGTGTTGAATGCGTTGAATCGCCGCACCGAATTCCGTGTGCTTCGTACCACGTATGGTACGACATTGCAGGAATACAACCCTGAGGAGGAAACAAAAAAAGCCGCATCCAAGCGTCAGGAGGATGCGGCTAAAGAAGACGATGACTTTATCTTCTAATTCTCATTTTATACCATACAACGGGAATGGTGCATAGTGTTATTGCGATAATGATTCCAAGGGCATCTGTCGCATTGGTGGGGGCTGGGATATTTGAAACCAAAAGCATCAGTCGTCTGTGTATGATGGCGAAATAGAACATTTGGAAAAGAAATATCTCATATGAATACTGTCCGAGCTTTGCCAGGAAAGTGAGAGATATGTGGTGCTTGATAGCTTTTTGGTAGCCTTTTTGTATCAAGAATAGTAGCAAGTAACATATGAAGATGTAGCACATCCAATGACATGACTTCCAGCCCTTCTGATAGAATAGAGGGTGTAGGTCAATGGACGAGTATCGGAAAAAGAGGAGGAATGCGGCGCTAATGATAGATAACGTGATTGTTGTTTTGTTTATGCATAATCCTTTCGTGGCGAGTGTGTAGCCAATTGGAATGATGAAAATGTAGCGAAAAGCCAGTAGGGTGTATATCCAAGTCGGAGTGTCGATGAGGCAGCATACGAGTTCGTAGCCTTGTGAAAGTATGATGAAAAATATGATGGATTTTGTTGTGCTCCATTTCTTCAATACGCTTGTGCATAAAGGTAGGAGGAATGCCATTTGTATGTAAACGTATGGATAGTAGTGCCCTAATCCATAACCTCCATGTAGTAGTGGTGTTATATTCAGGTTTGTCTTAAAGATAATTGTTGCAATCATCTTCACAGTTATGATGATGATTTCTGTAATAAGAAAAGGCTTAAATATCCGATTCCATATTTTAGAGGGGCTGAATGAGACTTGCTTTAAATCCTTTTTATATGTGTGAAACACCTGTATCAACAGAAATAGAGGAACTGCGGATTGTCCCCAAAGGACGAACAATGACAAATCGTACCAATGAGGAGGAATGCAGTGTCGTAGGATAACCATTAAAATACATAATCCTTTCAAAACATCAATGAAGGGGTCGTGTCCTTGTGTGTTGAAACAGATTCTTGCCCCATCCCCATACGATACACCACTATGCTGACATACTATATCAGTTGCCAGCACATTAGAGCGGGTTTCTTGCATTGCAAATAGTTTTATGCGTCGCCTTATCTTGTCGGAGGCGGGCTGATTTCTCAAAAAGGCGGACAATGTGAAGCATAAAGAAGCGTGGACGCTCCTATCTTCACATTGAGGCCCTGAGAAATGCCCGCTAAAAACAGATAAGTCACGCCAACGCTATCGCGCAGGCATTTGTCTGACTTATTCGTGTTTTTAGCTGAATCAGGTTGAAGTTTCTCAGGTTTCAATGTGATTCCGAACAAACAGCAAACGCTTGTTATTAAAATGTCCCAATAGGATAGGCTGTACTCCGCTGAGTTGCCTATCCTGCTGCAAAGATACGAATTATTTGGAGAATAGAGTTTCTATTGGAACTCTATTTTGTTTCTGGTTGTGTTATGTTTTTCTATTTGAATAACGAATGATTTTTTGAAACTGATTGTACGGACTCATTTAGATGGTTATTCATCTTTGGCTGGTGGTAGAAGACAGAACAAAGGCATCCATTGAATATCATATTCGATGGATGCCTTTGTTTTTGCTATGAGAGGTTTAGTTGATGTTCTTTCCCTCTTCTTCTTTGGGTAACTCTTCCCCAAGATAGGTATATTCAAACTTGTTGCTCTTGGCCGATGGAAACTGTGAACGTGGATCGACATCAGCGCGGTCTTGTAGGTGCTTGATGAGGCGATTGTAGGCATCCATGGCGCTGAGGGCATGCTGGCGTACATGGAAGCGAGTGTCAATGTACCTGCACTTGCCTGTCTCGGGGGTAGTGATGACGCGCTTGAATGTGAGCACTGTGTCCCACCATCCGCTTTTCTCTTCGTTAAGTGTGTCCAGGATGGTCTTCTTGCGTTCCGAGATTGGGGAGATGCGTTCAGCCTTTTGTTCTTTGCGCCGAATTTCGTCTTTCTTGAATTGTTCAAGAGTCTCAGCATCGGTCTTTAGAAAGAGTACATAGTTGGAGAAGCTCACTTTCAGACGGAAGGGGAAAAGGTTGGAAGAGTGGAGAAAAGCAGCGATGCGACCGGCTGCGTTGCTTTCTATCTTGATTTCCTCAATCGTTTGGAGGAACGCCATGGCTTCATCTACGGAAGTCGCCAACGTCTCGTGGTCAAAATATCTAACGTATAAGTTCATGTGTGTTGATTTGCTTATTTCTCGTTGTGCAAAGGTACGACAAAAATGCGATATAGGGTGAAGGAAGCACGAAAAACCTTACAGGGATTGTAGGTCAACGTATATCTTCGACCATGATTCCATCTGCGGGTAGTAGTCTTTCAAGTCAGACTTCTTGACCCACCGACCTGTCATCTTCTCTTTCTCATTGATTTCGATGGAGGTATTGTTGAGGTTGATGTGGTAGAGCACGCCCAGATGCACTTTGCCCACTTCGTTGGTGTCATCGTTGATGAAGCCGACGGGCACGACTGATTCTACAAAGCAGTCCTCATGGAGCAGCACTTCTTCCTTCATTTCGCGTTCCAATTCGTGACGCATGTAGGCAATGTCTATCTTGTCGCCGTAAGGGTTCATGTGTCCGCCGACACCTAACGAGTAAAGGTTGTGCAGACGGGTTTCTGTTTGTTTCTTGGTGCGATGGAACAGATAGACTTCATCTCCACAACAAATCACAGCATAAGGAATGATTTGTTTGTGGGAAGGGTCGTCTTCCAGCAGGTTGCGGTGCTCGAAAATGCCGTTGGAGAGGATTTCCTCCATGAGGCTGGCATCGACCAGTTTGATGACTGCGTTTTCTTTGTATTCAAGCATTTGCCATAGCTTCTTGGTGGGTACGGCAAGGGTAAGTTCTGTCTTCNTGTTTNCACGATTGTATTGATGTNCAAAAGTAAGCAAATTTCTCCAAATAGGAAAGGATTGTAGCCAAAAAGCGCGGCAAGTTTTGTGCTTAGGCATGTTTGTCGGCGGGAACAATTACGCTTGTGCGCTTATTGGGCGTAACTGCTTCGGATGCGCCATTCAGAGGGATAGAGATTGTTGGCACGATTGCCGATGTTCTTCGCAAATCCGATGGGATGACCCTGATAGGTGAGGAGCACATAGCCATGTGGGGTGTCGGGTGGCAGTTGCAGGGCTTCGGTGCGCAGATAGGCAATGGCTTGCTGCTTTTCCACTTCGATGGTGGGGAANGCCGTTGTGTTGAGGNTGTTGCTCATGGCAAGGCTGTGGCTGGGNTGCNGGTTTTTGCCNTTNNTGGAGGCAAGTTNGATGCCAGCCGACACCACCTTCAANGTNTTCTTAGCCAGTTGATAGAGGTTTGTGTGTGCCGTGGGGAAAGCTCGGAACACCTCGTTGTCTTCTGCAATGGTGAACGTCTCTACGTTGGTCAGCCACCCTTTCAGTTCTGCAGGAGTCTTTGCCGCAGACCTTCCTGTTCTTCCTCTATCCTTCCTCTTCCGATGGAGCACACCCTCACCGCTCTCGGTTGATGTCTTCCTCATTACGCTGATGAAGAAGCCTTCGCCCTTTACCTGATGCGGATAGAAATGCGTGTTCGTTTCGGTCAATCCCCAGCTGTTCATGGGGTGGCATGACAGCACTTCCGCTCCTAAAGTGTGGGCTATCCACGCCACATTTTCCTCGTCTTCCAAGGAATTGTATGTGCAGGTGCTGTAGATGAAGAGTCCCCCTTCTTTGAGTGTGTGCCAGATGTTGCTCACGATGTCGCGTTGACGTCGCCAGCAGGTGTCCACGTTAGCGAGGCTCCATTCGCCGATGCTGTCAGGGTCCTTGCGGAACATCCCCTCGCCCGAGCAGGGCGCATCGCATACAATGAGGTCAAACACGTTGCCGAAAGCCTGAAAGTCTTCGGCGAAGTTGTTCGTCACGATGCAGTTCGGGTTGCCCCACTTGCTGATGTTTTCTGCCAAGACATTAGAGCGTTGACGCATTGCTTCGTTAGCAATGAGCAACGATCCTTCGGGTAGTTGTGACAGCATGAGGGTCGATTTTCCGCCTGGCGCAGCGCATAGGTCAAGAGCCACCACGGGTGCTTGTATGTGGTGTTTCAGCACATGTGACAGAAACATGGACGATGCCTCTTGCACATAGTAACAACCAGCGTGGAAGAGTGGGTCGAAGGTGAACTGCGGACGCTCCTTGAGATAAAAGCCATCTGCGCACCAAGGCACGCTGTCGGCTTCGGTCAGCAGGGGTAGTTTTTCCGCCTTTGTCTTGTTTCGGTTGAGTCGTATGCTTGTCGGTGCAGGCAACGCAAGTGCTTTGGCAAGTTGTTCGTATGCGTCCTTGCCGAGGTGCTCAATCATTGTCTGCTGAAAGTCGTGCGGAAGGTTCATGCTTTCCTCTCTAAATCTACGAAAGCATACCTGTACGCATGTTTCTCGTCTGTCTCATGCTCTTCTCGGAAGGTCTCGACCCATTCCTCCGCGTCAATCTCAGGGAAGAACGTGTCAGCCTTCGCTGGTGTATCGTCAATGCAGGTCAGACACAGACGGTCAGCCTTTGGCAGTGCTTCCTGATAAACCGATGCTCCACCAATGNTATATACCTCGCNCTCACACGAAGCCAAAGCNGCATCGAGGTTGGGGTANAGNTCAGCCCCAGGAAAATCTTCGGCCTTACCGTTGCGCGAAAGCACGATGTTCCGTCGGTTGGGCAATGCCCCTTTGGGCAGGCTCTCAAATGTCCGTCTGCCCATGATGATGGTGTGACCCGTGGTCAGTGCCTTGAATCGTTTCAGGTCGTTGGGCAACCAATATATGAGTTTGTTCTCCGAGCCAATCGCCCTGTTCTTGGCGATTGCTACAATAATGGAAATCATCTTTGTGATGTAAGTTGGTGGTGAATCGTTTTGTACATTTCCAATCCAAAGGGCGGAGCGCCAATCAGACGCTTACCGTAGCCTTGATGTGTGGGTGTGGGTCGTAATCCGTCAGTTCAAAGTCCTCATACTGGAAGTCGAAGATGCTCTTCACATTCGGGTTCATCTTCATCTTCGGCAGCGGACGAGGCTCACGCGCCAACTGCAACTTTGCTTGTTCGATGTGGTCGAGATACAGGTGCGTATCGCCCGTGGTATAGACGAAATCGCCAGGTTGCAAGTCGCACACCTGCGCCACCATCATGGTCAGCAGCGCATACGAGGCGATGTTGAACGGCACGCCCAGAAACGTGTCCGCACTCCGCTGGTAGAGCTGGCAACTCAGTTTCCCGTTTGCCACGTAGAACTGGAACAGGATGTGGCACGGAGGCAGGTTCATGTTCTGAATGTCCGCCACGTTCCATGCCGACACAATGAGACGGCGCGAGTTGGGATTGTTCTTGATTTGGTCAATCACCTCGCTGATTTGGTCTACGTGTCCGCCATTGTAGTCGGGCCAAGAACGCCACTGGTAGCCATAGATATGACCGAGGTCGCCATCCTCGTCGGCCCACTCGTTCCAGATGCGCACCCCGCGGTCCTGCAGCCACTTGGCGTTTGTGTTGCCCTGCAAGAACCATAGCAGCTCGTAGATGATAGACTTCAGGTGCAGCTTCTTCGTCGTCAGCAAAGGGAAGCCTTCAGCCAAGTTGAAGCGCATCTGGTTGCCAAACACCGAGACGGTGCCTGTGCCTGTGCGGTCACCCTTCTCCACACCCTCCGTCAGAATGCGGTCGAGCAGATTGAGATATTGTTTCATTGTGTCCGAATTTCAATTCTGTTTGCAAAAGTACATGAAAAGATTGACATATCCAAACATTTTCCCTAACTTTGCCAACCAATAGCAACAAACCTAAACCTCCCAAAACAGAATACTATGACCATCACGAATTTCGGCGAAGTGCCTCTGCAGTTTCAGCTCTGCACAAACGGAGATTGCCCTTGGCGTGCTACTTGTCTGCGCCAGATAGCCATGCGTCTGGTGCCAGACAGTGTACAGAGCGTCAACATCATCAATCCCAACCTTACGGCTCATCCCGAAGCGACCCCGCAAGGAGACCCTGCATGTCCCTTCTACCGCAAGAACCGCACCGTCACTTATGCGCGTGGATTCATCGGAATGGAGCGTCGGATGACCGTCGAGCAGTTCAGGTGTTTCCGTGCCGAATGCCTTTCCATCTACACTCGCAACCCCTTCTATGAGCGTCGCAAAGGCGTGCTTGCCCTCTCACCCAGCGAACAAGCCATCCTCTGCCGTGTCCTTCACCGCATAGGCTTCTCGGGCGACATTCGTTTCGACCAGATTGAGGAGCGCATCGACTGGGATGACGATGCGCTTCAACCGTGATGCATACACGTTCTGCGTGCTGTTTCCCTATTTGTTTTCGCCCTTATTCTTTCTTATTCTTTGGTATCCTCAATCATCCTCATGCCATCGTCTTTCCTTCCGTTTTCCTTCCCCGTGCAGGAAAGTTTTCCTGCACGGGGAAGGACGGTCTTCCTGCACGGAGCAGGAAAGCCTCTCGGCATCCGCTCTGCGTTGTACGTCTGATGGTTTGACAATTTGAGTGGAGCGAGCTGTCTTCAATCAAGTTTGTGCTTGTGCATCTGCCGAGAAAAACCTGCTTGATGAAAAGGGTGGGGTGACCGTTTTCTGACGTGGTTGATTCACGGCGATGTCCACGTCAAGCGCAGCTTTTGGGGTATCATTTTACGATAAACTCCATCTGTGCGTTTTGAGCATATTACGTTCCTTTCAGGTTATATTGCTGGTGTTTTTTCTGTGCATGAGTGCTTCTGATGGACGGTCTTCACCATGAGGATGTATCATGCAGTTGGTGATGCCAATGGATTATTGCTTTCGTTGATTTTTGCCATGGAGTGTGAGGTACAATTCAATAAGTTGCTATACCCCGAAGGATATCCTTCGGGGTATAGCAACTTACTCATTTAATATAATCAACAGGTGATTATTAAAATTTAGTATATATGTGCTCTTTGCAAAAAATGTATTTACTGATATGTAATTGATCTGATAGCCATGCACACAGCATACAGCCGGCAACAGTAAAGTTCAATGCACAAATTGTATAGCAAATTGCAGTTGGGTCAAACTTGAATATCGGTATAAAGGTTTTAGTACTTGCGGTAAAGATAGGGGCAAACACAACGATACTCAATGAGTTGTGGCCTGTATAGAAAAAGAATCTTTTGAGATGATTGGGACAATGTGAATATGTCGCTAACAAAAAACTGATAACCAATAGTGTAATGACAATTCCGACCAACGAGCCACGGTGGTAATTGTCACTTGAAGAGAACAATATCACTAATGCCAAAAGGGTAAGATACGAGGGTGGAATCATCTCTGTGAAGGTCTTTCCGCTTCTAAAAACATAGATGCCCAGAAGGAAATACATAGCATTGCTCCATTCCAAACCGCTATGCAGCAAGGTAAGTCCGTACAGCAAAACGCCTGTTATTACTAATGCTGTCATTTTTTTAAACATGAGAATACGGTATGACAGATAATATACCCATGTGCTAATGATTAGTGTGTGAAGATACCAATAAGGACCTCTTGGATGTGTAAAAACTGTACAGATAACACTTGTGATGCTAAGTTCATCTATGGTATTCTTTGTATGCATTTTTTGTCCTAAAAAGAACAGCATGACAATGTAAACAATCGAAAACAGGACATACGGAACAAGCAATCGCATCATACCCCATGAGAACTCTTTTATACTTTTCTCCACATTAGCCAAATAGCCAGAAATAATCAAGAATGCTGGCATGTGAAAAGTGTAAACGGCGGCATAGCAAAGCGGATAGCCATCCTCGATGGGTTTAAGATGGAAAACTACCATAATCAAGATGAGTACACCTTTGAGGTAATCCAGTTCAATAATTCTGTTTTTCATTATTGTTTTCTGTATGTCTGCCAAATACCCATAATCAGACTGATTTGTTTTTTGCCAGCTACAAAAAAGAAAGCGGGGTATCTGTGCTTCTGCTTATCCGTTTCTTTAGGTCCTGAGAAAACCCTTGCAAAAAATAAACAGAACTGACACCCACGCCGTTGGTATATAGTAACACCCCCAAAGTGTGCGAGAGGGAGGCTATGCACCCCTCTATGCACACAACGGGGACAGTTATACACCTACCCGTAGCATCTACCTCTGCATTGTTTTTGTTTACAAGTTTTGAATTTCTCAGGTTCAAAGAAACCAAAAACAAAGCGTCAAGCAAACGCATTCTTAAAATGTAGTGCTCCCTTCCCGTCCGTTCCGCCTTAGGATAGACGGCACGGCATGGATGAAGCATTGCAAAGGTAAGGCTTTTTGATTGATAATGAAAGAAAATACTTGTTTATGTAACAAACACATGAGAATATCTGCTTCTTTGTTGGTTTCCATCTGGTTAAACTCTGCATTTGTCAAGTTACTTATAAAGAAAAAGCGACTCATAAAGTGAGTCGCTTTTTCTTTATAACTATTATGATATGTAATGTNCTTACTGCTGCTTGTTGGCTGAGTANACAATCTTGAGGNCATANGCCTTACGGAGCACCTGCTTCACGTCGGTGATGATACCCATTGGAGTGTGGTGGTCCACTTTCAACGAGATAGTGTAGAAAGGCTTGTCGGCCTCGGGAAGTTCACCACGGTCAGAAATCACGTAGTCGTAAATCTCTGGAGCTTCAGCATACTTGTCGTTCAGCTGAATGCGGTAACCTGTACCGAATTGGGCTTTCAAAGCATCTGTTGGCTGACCAATGTAGATGAATGAAGTACAAGACTTACGAGCCAATTTCTCAAGCTGAGTACCGACTGGCTTTTCAAACTTTACCTTCAATGTCACCTCACGCATGGTTGTTACCATCATGAAGAAGAACAGGATTGTGAAAATCAAGTCAGGAAGAGATGAGGTGTTCATCTCGGGCATTTCTCTGCCTTCACCTTTGTTAAATCTGCTCATTACTGTTGTCCTCCATATTTCTTTGGTTCTGCCTCTGATATCTTCTGTGGATAGACCTCACGAATAGCTTTCTTTTGGTCTTCCGTCAAGAACTCATACTTGAGACCAAATTCCTGCTTGGCTAACTCATTGCGCAGTTCGTTATAGGCTGCCACGAGGGCATCCTGAACGGCAAAATAGACTCCATAGTCTGTGCCACGGTCTGTCTGAACTGAGATAACGTGGTTTTCTGTCACCATCATTGTCTTGCCAAGACCTTTTATTTTCTTGGCTTTGAGCTCAGGCAGGTTGGGCTTGTTTTCAACGTTTTGGATAAACTCTTTAGCTCTCTCCTTCACGTCATCAAGTGTGGCGTAGTCTTCACCAATCATCACGTAGTTGTCTTTGTTGATACGGATGTTGAGAATGTTACGTTCCTTGACTTTGATTTCGTTGTTCAACTGGTCATCCTCTGGTGGTTTGGGCAGTGTACGTCCCAGACCTTGGTCGGTGTCCATTGATGTTGTTACAAGGAAGAAGATGAGCAACATGAATGAGATGTCGGCTGTAGAACTGGTGTTCAGTCCTGGCATTTTTCTTTTCTTTCCCATATTATTTGCTCTGAGTTAAAGTGGTTTACTTCTTGTTGGTTGCCATACTGAAGACGGTTGCTGCAATAGTTACAATCGTCAGAACGAGGATGGCAATCATTGAAGTGTCTGTCAGGATGATGTCTGTTGGGGTTGCATGGTCGTTGGTGTTGTAAACAAGCAACTCGTTCTTGTTGCTGATGCCGACGATGATGCCAATCACTACTGAGGCGAGGCATGTGCCCCATGCGATAAGACCAGCCTTACTTGCCATACCAACATCCTCATTCTTGGACTTGTTGCCGCCATTGACGAAGCCATAGATGACTGCTGCCNCTGTGGCTATGGCTGTCAGGNTGATAAGGGCATAAGNCNAAATGATAAGGNGGNCGGTCNGTTNNGGNNTCACGAACTTGNGATTCTCCTCATAAGGAGTGTTGTAGCCAACAAGCAGGAAGAGAGCCATCACGAGGATAGACACACCGATGAGTGCCCAAAGCGTGATTTTGGAAATCTTCTCCACCTTGTCTTGTGCGCTTATTACTTGTGTATTCTCCATTTTATATTCTCCTTTTATTTAGTTAATGTGTTGACTGATTCAAGAAATGTTAGGCGAATGTTCGGAAGTGTTCCGTCTGCCGCTTATTTCTTGTTGTTGTACTTTGNAACGATGTCAAGGAGAGNAATAGTGGAGTCTTCCATCTTAGCGGTAAGACCTTCGATTTCAGCGAGGATGTAGTTGTAGAACACCTGAAGGATNANNGCTACGACGATACCGAAGATTGTNGTCAACAGAGCCACCTTCATACCACCNGCAACGNCTGTTGGAGAGATGTNACCTNCAGCCTGGANGTCGTCGAATGCCTGCACCATACCAATCACAGTTCCCAAGAATCCGAGAGATGGAGCCATGCCGATGAAGAGGGTAATCCAAGAGCATCCGCTTTCGAGCTTAGAAGCCTGAACTGCGCCATAAGCAACAACTGACTTTTCCACTGCGTCAGCACCGTCTTCCATACGAGTGAGACCCTGATAGAAGATAGAAGCGATAGGACCGCGAGTGTCACGTGCGATAGCTTTTGCACCTTCGAGGTCACCCTTGCCGATGAGAGCGTTCTCAACGTCTTCAATGAGCTTTACAGTATTCACTTTAGAGAGTGCGAGGTAGATGATACGCTCAATACAGAAAGCAAGACCGAGGATAAGGGCGATAGCAACGAGCGCCATGAAGCCTGCGTCACCCTCGATGAACTTTGTCTTGATGTTCTTGTACATACCAGTTTCTACTGGCTCTGACGCTACAGGTTCTTCATCTACTGCTGGAGCAGCCGCAGAATCCAATGCTACTGAATCCACCTGCTCAGTTGCTGCAGAATCTACTGCCTCGTCCTGGGCTGAAACTGACTGTGTCATACCGAATGTAAACACACCCATCAATGCAATGATTGCAAAAATTTTTTTCATTGTCTTGAAAATTTTAAGATTAATAAATTATGTAGTTTCTATCTTTTCGTTGTGAATAGGTCTGGTTGCCGTGGTTTCTGGCAACAAACGCCCCTTGGGGGCGTCCTTGCGGAGAGAGGGGGATTCGAACCCCCGATGCGCTTTTGACGCATACACGCTTTCCAGGCGTGCCTCTTCAGCCACTCGAGCATCTCTCCTTGGACAGAATCTATGTATATTCCTTTTATAAGGTGTTTTGGTACTTAATGCCAAGTGGCATTCCATAATTGGTCACAAAAATAGGGATTTTTTTCTTTTCAATTGAAGTAATTCGGCGGAAACTTTTGATTTTTGTTGAAAAAAGTCGCTTTTTGGAAAACTTTCAGTGCATTTTCCGTTGTTTGATGCACAATTTTGTCAAATTCGATTCCGTAAATATCTGCGAGCATTTCGGCTACTAATCTGACGTATGCGCTTTCGTTTCTTTGTCCTCGGTGGGGGACGGGCGTCATGTAAGGTGCATCTGTTTCTAACACGATTCTTGTGAGTGGAATGGCTTCCTTGACGACTTCGCGGAGTGTACTTTTCTTGAATGTCAAAACTCCCCCGATGCCTAACATGAAGTTGGGGAAGGAGAGTAGTGCCGTTGCCTCTTGTGCTGTGCCTGTGAAGCAGTGGAATACGCCTGAGAGTTGGCTGCTGCGGTGTCGTTCCATCACTTCGATGAGTTCGTTATGCGCATTCCGTGCATGAATCATCAGCGGCAAGTGGTACTTCTCCGCCCATTGTATTTGTTGTTCAAACACCTCTATCTGTTCTGTCTTGTGCGTATCGTCCCAATAGAAGTCGAGACCCACTTCGCCGATGCCGATGATGGGCGTGGCGGAATCGGGGGATTTCTCTGCTGCTTGCAGGGAGTCTTGGAGGATGCGTTCGAGCGCGATGAGGGCTTGGTGATAGTCCTCGTCCAGAATGTTTTCGGGATGCAGACCTATCATTGGGCACAGGTATCCTGCATGTGCGCGGCAGATGTCCAGAAGGTGAGGCGTGTCTTTGTGGCATATACCTGGAATCATGATGCCTCTCACTCCGTTTTCCTTGGCGCAGAGCAGAACGTCATCTAAGTCTTCGGCATACTCAAGCCCGTCAAGATGTGCGTGGGTGTCAATCATACGTTGTGATGGTGCTGTCAGTATTGTCGTCCAAGGAGCTTGTCGGCAAAGAGACGGAGCTCTGCTTTCTTCGAGTTCTCTACTTTCACTTTCTCTAAGCAAGAAAGTGCTTGGGCGAAGATGTCTTCGATTTTCTTCTGGACGAGGCGGTCAATCCCCACTATATTATATATATGTGTAACTGCTGCGATTTTCTCCGCTTCTTGGCAGTCCCTTGCTGACATCCATTTGTTGAGTTCGGCTTTTTGGGTGTCATCGGCTAATCGGTAAGCGTTGATGAGCATGAACGTCTTTTTGTTGTCAACGATGTCGCCGCCTAATTTCTTCTGGNACTTCGTCGGGTCGCCATACACATCGAGCCAGTCGTCTTGCAACTGGAAGGCAAGTCCNATCTTCTCGCCAAAGGCATANAGGTTTTCCTGGTCCTCTGCGTCTGCGCCGCCTAAGATGGCGCCGATTTTTAGNGCATAACCNAACAACAGGGNGGNCTTCAGGCGAATCATCTCCATGTATTCCGCTTCGCTAACATCTTTGCGTGTCTCAAAATCTATGTCATATTGCTGCCCTTCACACACTCCGAGGGTTGCGTCGATGAAAGCCGTCCATGCCTCGGCATTTCTGACACCTTGATTGAACAGCTGATAGGCCATGATGAGCATCGTGTCGCCAGAGAGGATAGCAGTGTTTTCGTCCCATTTCTTGTGTACGGTCGGATTTCCGCGGCGCATGTCGCTCTTGTCCATCAGGTCGTCATGCAACAAGGTGAAGTTGTGGTATGTCTCCAGTGCCAACGCGTTGTTGAGGATGTCGTCCACTTTGTCTTGGTAGAGATTGTAGCCCATGAGCATCAGCAACGGGCGAATCCGCTTGCCGCCAATAGACAAAATATATTGGATGGGGGCGTAGAGGTGCTGTGGCTCAGCGTGATACGAAATCTTCTCAACTCCGCGGTTTATGCTTTCGGTGAGTTCGGGGATGGTGTACATATATCGGTAGATGATAAGTATATAAAAATGTCGCACAATATGCTATACTGTGCGACACTATAGGGATGTGTTGGCTTACTGGAGGCGGAATGTTACAGGAAGTGTGAATCTTACACGCACATTCTTGCCACGCTGCTTTCCTGGTGTCCACTTCGGCATCGAGGATACCACACGAATGGCTTCTTTGTCGAGCGATGGGTCTACAGGGCGAATAATCTTTGGCTCTACGATGGAACCGTCCTTGTTCACCACGAACTGCACCATGACACGGCCTTGGATGCCATTGTCCTGTGCTTGTGCGGGGTACTTCAGGTTCTTTTGCAGATACTTCATGAGAGCAGCGTCTCCGCCAGGGAACATGGGGTTCTGTTCCACAACCTCAAAGATTTCTCCTTCGTCACCTTCCTCTTGTACAGGTGCTGGNGGACCTNCCATCACTGGACCTGAAACATGAGAGACAGGANCCGAAATGGCTTCGGTAGTAGATTCCGAAGTTTCAATTTTCTCCTCCACAATCTCTTCATTGTTGTCCACAATGTCAAGGATTTCCNCCACCTGTGGGGCATCGGCTGGTGGAGGNGGAGCAGCTGTAAAGATAGNCTGTGNGATAGGAATCACCTCTTCNTCAGNAACGAATGAAGAGGTGGAATAAACGACATCAGTCTCCTCATACTCTCGAGTTGTGTATTCGAAAGTTGCAAACATTGCGGCAAGTGCTACAATGTAGCCGATGAGCAATCCGGTACTTTTGGTGCCTTCAAGGTCAGCTTTTTTGGATTTCTTTACTTCCATAGATTATATTTATTTTTTAGTTATTCTTGTGGTCATACCTCCAGTGTGCAGTTCTTTTACCGCCTTCTGTTATTGTCACCCCTCCTGTGGCTTATGTCTCAGTAGGAAATGCCTTAAAAGAAAAAGCGTTTAGCCTCCACACGCTCCTGAAAACGCTCTTCGCTATCGGTCAGATACACAATTCCTTCTACAAGACCAAGAATGCCTGGGATGCCGGTCCAAGAAAAAAGAATGTAAACGATGCCCGGAAGTACATTCCCGAGGTAGAATTTATGGATGCCTAATCCACCAATAAGAATGGCGATAATGCCTGCTGCAACTTTGCTCTTCATGGTTGACAGTATAGTTCTCGCGGTTGAGTTGATTTGTACTGAAACGCTCCACCGAACCGCCGACGGAGGTTCTTCATTTGTATGTCGGCTGGAACGCCAAAACGTAATCCAACCGTAGTTCGGGAGACAAAAGTAGTGCTTTTTTTTATTTCGTGCGCTACAAATGTCGCTTTTTTTATCAAAAGAGTGTGATTTTTTTGTTTTTGGTGCTTCTTCTATGCTTATTTTGCCCTAACCTTTTGATGTAAACATCTTGTTAGGGGCATGGTCTTCCGTTGTGCATGGTGTGTCTCGAACGGGGTTGGCAACAGAATCAATCGGGGGTATGGAACAATCTTCTCAAAAAGGGCACAAAAAACGATGTCCCCGACTCCGATTGGTCGGAGTCGGGGACATCGGTCGGTCGGAGTCGGGGACGCCGATTTTGAGGCTGTGGCAGCGTATCGCATACGGAGGTGATTTTTTGTCCGTTTTGGTGCTTCTTGTTTTATTCCACGTCCATGAAGTTTTTTGCGTGTGCCATGAAGGTCTTTCCTATTTTCATGGACTTCTTGCCGTCGTTGGCGCCGGCTTCAAGTGCTTCTTCCATGATGTCGTCTTCTGTCACAGCATCAGGGGCGGCTTCTTCTTGGTCTTCTTCCATGAAGCGTTCGATGTTGCTTCTGACGTTGCGTGTGGAGTTGATGATGACACCTTTCATGCCGCCGTTTCTCTTGAACGCTTCGTAGGCACGCTTTCGGCGGATGCGGGACAGTTTCATCCCTCGTTTCCAGCGTTTTATGCCGGCAAAGGTGGTCCAGAAGCCTGCCACAATCAGTTGCCCTATCTTCTTGATGGTGGGGCGCAGGTGGATGATGCCTTGGATGGTTGCCTTGATGCCTATGACGAGTCCTTTGCCTGTGGCCTTGGTTGCAATGACAATGCCACGTCCTGTGGCTAAAAGTCCTATGAGGAGACCTTTGAGGGTGGCTTTCCCTGCTTTGAAACACCAGCGTCCGAAGGTCTTGGCGGCCCTCTTCAGCCACGCCCTGATTTTCGCGACTTTCTCTTGGGTGTTGTTGTCATGCCACCAGTTGTTGAGTCGATCCCAGCTCTTTTCGGCTGTCTGCATGCACCACAGCACACCTTTGAGGAACTTCTTGATGAGCCATATCAGAAATCTCCATAGCAGCAGAAGGAGCAGTTTGAGAAGCTCTCGTATAAGCTCCAGGGCGCTTTTCCCCGAATACTCTTCATGCCTGTTGTGTAACTCTTCCTCGGTCATAAGCCTAATTTGTGTGTGGTGCTGATGCCAGACGTGTGATTTGAGTGCGAAGATAGCGTAAATATCTCACTTTACGCTGGTTTTATCTCTTAAAAGTGATTTTATTCTTCAAATTCCTATGAATAGGAGGATGGCGATGCTGATGAAGAGCAGGCCCGTAATGCCATTCAGCCATTGTTGGAAGTGCTCAAAGCTGTGGCTGAACTTTTCTGCCCCGTTCAGTGCCTTCTGTATCAGCCATGCCATCACCACGACGGGGATGCTGGCGGATATTCCAAAGACGAGGGGGACGGCTGCGCCTACATGGCTAGTGATGCTCAGCGGAATCATCATGCCGAAGTAGAAGATGGCGCTTTCGGGGCAGAAAGCCAGAGCCAATGTCATGCCCAGTATCAGTGAGCCTAATGGACCGTTCCGCTTGATGATTCTTCCGCTGTTGTGGCAGTGCTCTCCGTCATGGTGGTGATGGTGGAAGGCTCTGATGATGAGATAGATGCCAAGGCCTGTCAGTATGTACGGGACAGCTATTTCAGCCTTGGAGAGAACGCGTTGTACGCTGGCTATGTTGCTGCCTCCGCCAATGAGGCACATGGTTGCCCAGCCCATGATGGTGTAGGTGAGTGTTCTGCCCAGTGCATACACGATGCCGTCTGAGAGGCTTTTCCCGTTGCGGTACTCGTAGGCGAGGGCGGAGATGCTGATGGTCAGTTGGCAGGGGTTGAGGGCTACCAGTATGCCCAGTACAAATGCAGCCAACAGCGGTAAGTCTGTTGACTGCAAGAAGGTTTCTGTCAGTAGATGAGTGTCTAACTGCATAGCAGGAGTATAATGATTTGTGCGGTAATGATGCGCAGGAACATGGATAGAGGATACACGGTGGAGTAGCCCACGGATGGGATGCCGTTATTGGCTGTCGCTGTGCTGAATGCCAATGCTGGTGGGTCGGTGGTCGCACCGCTCATAATACCCATCAGGAGGAAGTAGTTCATGTTCCACTTGATGCGCGCATACACTCCCATTACAATCAGCGGTATGACCGTGATGAGAAAACCTATCCACACATAATGAATGCCACCGTTTATGACTGTGTCAACGAAGTTTCCGCCTGCTTTGATGCCGACACTTGCCAAGAAGAGCACCAAACCGATGTCTCGAATCATGAACGAGGCAGAGTTGGTCGTGTATGCCACCAGCTTGAGCTTGTAGCCGAAGCGTCCCAACAGGATAGCGATGACGAGTGGACCACCTGCCAAGCCTAACTTCACGGGCATTGACATGCCTGGAATGCTGATGGGCAGCATGCCGAAGATGATGCCGACGAGAATGCCAAGGAACAAGGTGAGCAGGTTGGGTTTGTCAAGTTGCTGTTTCTTGTCACCAATTCTGTTGGCAAAACGCTCTACTGCATCTTCTGGCCCTACGACTGTCAGTATGTCTCCCATTTGCAGAATGAGACTGGGGCTTGCAAACAGCTCGATACCAGAACGGTAGAGCCGAGTGACGTTGACACCATACATGGAACTGGAGTGCAGGCTTCCCAATGTCTTTCCGTTGATTTTTTCTTTGGTGACAGTGAGTTTCTTTGATGCCATGGGCACATCCTGCTCATCCCATTCCACCTGCACTTCGGGACCGATGAACGCGATGATGGCGGCTGCATCCTCTTCGGCACAGACAATATAAAGTTTGTCATCTACGTTCAGCAGGGTCTCCTTCGTCGGTACAACGACATGACCTTGGTGGAGCATGCGCGAGCATACGAAGTCACGCCCGATGAAGCCTCGCACTTGCAGGATGGTCTTGTCGGCGATGGCGGGGTTAAACACCTTTATGGTCATGAGGTGTGGCTTCACGGCTTCATGGTTGTTCCTTTTGTTGAAGTGCTCTTCCTCTTTCTGAAAGTTTACCTTAAANATCAAACGAATCAAGATGATGCTGCCGATGATGCCAACTACNCCTAAAGGGTAGGCNCNNGCATAGNCNTTNGCAATGACTGGCACACCATTCTTGAAAGGATGAATCTGGTTGATTTGGTCTAACGCGGCATTCGCAGCACCCAAGCCTGGTGTGTTAGTGACTGCACCACACAGCGTTCCTACCAGCATGGGCAGATTATCTACCGCTGGAATGACATTGCGCAGTCCGTAGTAAATGCAGAGCATGACAGCGATGTTCAACATCACGATGCCGGCTGCTACGCCATTGGCCTTCAGACCGCCCTGTTTCAGCGAAGTGAAGAACGAAGGACCGACTTGCAGACCGATGCTGAACACAAAGAGAATCAGACCAAAGTCTTGGATAAAGTTCAGTACACCAATGTTTTCCTGAATGCCGCCACGCATCAGGAGGTCACCGGCGAGAATGCCCACGAAGAGAACCCATGTAACGCCTAAGTAGATGCTCCCGATTTTTATCTTATTGCCTAAAAATATACCCAACGAGATAACGAGCGCATATAGAATGACCGTGTGCGCGACTCCACCGCCAGAGGTGAATAGTTCAATCAACCAATCCATATCAATAAAATGTCAAATGTTCAATCTGAAAAGTTATTCAGTATGTAAGTTGGCACAAAGTTACTGCTTTTTTTCGGCTCTCACATTCTTGATGGTGAAATTTTCAACATATTCAGGATGAAAATCCGCATTCGTCGCTGTAATGCTCAGATTCTCGAATGTGAAGTTGCTTAAGTGGTACTGCTCTTCCCGTTGCTTCACGTTGAAGAACACGTCGCAGTCAAAGGTGATGTTCCGCATGGTGATGTGGTCGCTGTATGACATCGGGGTACTCTCTCTGCCTTTCAGGTCATAGAATTGTGTCCATGGAGCCACAAGAATGAAATTCTTTGCATTCCCTTCTATGTCCTCTACGGTCACATACTCATATTGTTGTGGCGTGTCAGGGCGCATCTTCAACCAGAGGAGGTTGTTCGCTTTGTTCACCTTGATGCGGCGCAGGACGATGTTGTGGTCATAGACAGACTCGCTGCCCAGCGTCAAGCAGCCGTGGCAGAAGCCGTATTCGCAGTCCTCGATGAGGATGTTCTCATTGCCACCATCGCCCACCATTTCGGGAAATTGGTCCATGTCGATAGTGGGGTAGGGAGTGCGCCAATAGTCGGCATAAGGANCTTTGCCGCCTTTGATGGCAACTGCGTCATCGTTCACGCTCATGTAGCAGTCTTTCACGAGGATGTTTTTCACCACATCGAGGTCGATGGCATCAGTGCTTGGTGCTTTCACGGGTGCTGCTGGCGAATAGATGTGAAGGCGGAGCAACTTGACGTTTTCGCTATTATAAATATGTGTTGTCCAGAACGCTGAGTTTTGGAGCTTCACACCGTCAATCTGTACGTTCTTGCTGTTACTCACATACACCAAGCGTGGGCGTTGTTCGTCTTTGTTTGTGCAGCGAGGATTCCAGCTGCGTCGCTCCCAGAAGTGTTTCCAATAGGTGTAGCCGTTGCCGTCTATTGTTCCTTTGCCAGAAATGGTGAATCCGTCCAACCCGTCCGCATTGATGAGGGCGGCATAGTAGAGACACGTTTCTCCTTCCATGCGGGTTTTCAGGATGGGGTAGTCGCTCGGGTCATTGCTGCCCATCAGTGTGGCACCGTCGTAGAGGTGCAGGTGTACACCCTGCTTGAAGAAGAGTGCCCCTGTCATATAGGTTCCTTCGGGCACAACGACGACACCGCCACCTTCTGCTGCCACTTTGTCGATGAGTTGCTGCATCTCCGCCGTGTGGATGCGTCCATCGTTCACTACGCCATAATCTGTCACACGGTATTGCTTGCCTAATGCCGCCACCTCTACAGGGGTGGTTTGCTTGAACCATGTGCCAATCTCTGTTCCGTCAGGCCAAAGGTCTGCACTCTTTTTTGCAAAAGATGGCATGCACAAGAGTGCGCATGCCATCAGGGATATTAGTCTGTGTGTCATTCTATTTCACATAAATTGTATTGCTGGAACCATCGTTGTACTTGATGATGTTGAAGCCCTTCTGCGTTGCTTGCAGCTGGATGCCGCCCGTGGTGTAAATGCCCACCACCTTCTTGTCGCCATTCAAGGTTGAGTCATCGACGGCAATGGCGCGGATGCCTGTTGCTACGGCATAGGCTTGATAAGCCTCCAGTTCGTCCTCGCTGATGATAATCCACTGTTGCTTGGTGGCAGCATCGCTAAAGTCGAAGGTGGCTTGAGACAGTGTGCCATAGCCGTTGCGTGCATTGATGGCGTTGGCGTTCATCGCCTTAAATTCGTCGTTTTTCCAAGTGAACCAATAGCCATGTGTGGTGATGGCTTTCTTCCCTGTGCCCAATTTCACATCAGTGCGGTCTGGCATCAGTTGGAAACGCTCATTGGCGGTAGGAGTTTTGAGGCTTTTAGCCATAATGCCAGAAGCGTGCGACAGGTAGCGGCCAGTGGATACATTCTTGAACATGTAGTAACCGAGTTTAGCATTGTATTCCATATACCATGCCGCAGAGTCGCTCAGCACTTCGTCTGTCAGGCATGGCTTCCAAGCCACACCGGAAGCCGTGCGCTGGTAGAGCACGCCTTCACCGAGTCCGCGTTCTGCATCTTTGCACATCAGGTAGTATTTCGTTGAGTCATCAAAGTTGTAGGTGTAGCCAGCAATGCCGTTGTGTTCGGTATACCACCATCCGCTGGATGTGGGATCAAGTCCATCTATGAACATACCGTGCAGAATGCACATACCGCCGATATACTGGAGTTCTTGGTGGGTGTCTGTGTGCGAGCCATTCACAAGCCAGTCATAGCTGGCATTGTTTCCCCAAGCATGTGTACCGTCACCTTGGAACACATACTNGGAATTNCCCATCTTGTTTTCAAGGAATTGGTATGTCGTNTTNGTTTCGCGTCCAAACCATCGCCAGTCGTGCAAATTCGTGTTGCTGTAACGTTCTTGTGTGCCTACACCTACACCGTGTCCTGTCTCGTGCAGCACCGTTCCAATTGCTTGGTTGGCTTGGTTTTGGCTGATGCGCATATAGCCACCATAGGNACAGTCTNCGGTTCCGCCACCANCNCCAGCACCTGGTACATAGTNACCCGAAAGATGGAAGNCCATGATGCCTGTCCATTCGNTGAAATACTCGATGGTCTCTTTGATTNCTTTTCGGCAGCGGTCATTGGTCGCATTGTCTGGTCCGCCCTCGTCCCAGCTCCAGGTACAGGTGCCTTTCGGGTGAGTCACAATTTTCACCTCGTCTCCGTATGCCACGGTATAGGTCTTGTTTATTATGTAGGGACGGAGATAATAGACCGTGGTTGGTTGCATGCCTGTGATGTGGAAAATAGTGCCGTTCAGTGTGAATGACTTGGTGCTGCGGTTGTCTAACACGGTGGGGTTGTGTTCGGTGCTCCAGCACACGCCTCGCTCCNATACATTCGNGCCTGNGGTAGNGGCGCGCATCAATGCCTGAGTGGCACCTGTCGCTACAAAATGGTTGGTGGCGCTCACCTTGGGTGCGATGCCTGTGCCAGGTGTGGCATTGGCAAGGTTGAAGGCGAGGAGTGCCTTGTCGAGCGTCGCGATTTCCGATGCCAGTGCGTCAGGGGTCGCTTCTGCGTTGCCTTCCAATTCCTTGGCTTGATTGATGGCTGTTTGCAGGTCGGCTGCTCCTTCCTTCGTGGCATCATAGTATTGTTCAATCTCTGTGATTTTCGTAGCAAGTGCTTGATACTCACCGATGGAGGTGCTGGCTGCCTTTATGGCGGTCTTCAGATTTCTTACCATGCTTTGGAAGGATTCCGTTTCAGTTGTGGCAGTGAGTTGCTTGGCGGCATCGTTGGCGGCTTGCAGTGTGTTGGCGGCAGTGGTTGACATCATGCTGCTTTGCAAGGACTCCGCATTGGTGATGAGAAGGTTCAGTTCTGCCATGAGTGCGTCTTCTGTCAGTTCGCCAATGAGGTAGAGGCGGAAGTTGTCAACACAAATCCAGTTGCCAGTGGCGTTCTTTGCCACAAAACCGATTTCTACTTCTCCGGCAATGCTGGTGAATGTGACAGAATAGTCGTTGGGCGTATAGACGGTTTCTTGTTGCTCATTGGCATAGATGTAGGCACCAGTGTTCTTCTTCGATGTGCTGGACTGCGTATAGTTTTGAGCTGCCACGGTCAGTTTGTAGATGCCATTGGGCAGTCCTGCCACCGTCTGTCTCACAGAACCGTCGCCTACACTTCCTGAGCCAACCCACTTCTCCAGGTATGTGCCGCCTGATTTCTTTTTGAAAGAAGAGTTTGTCTGGGTGACGAGGTACTCCAGTTCCCAGCCGTTGCTGCTGTTCTCAAAGTCGGGGTTGGTGATGCTTGTGGTCATGTCGAGCGGATGTTCCTCGCTCACATTCTGTTCCTCATAAGTTTGGATGGGTGCTTTTTGAGCGGTGTTGCGCTGTGCCATGATACACAAAGCGGTCAGCATCAGAAGGTTTGTTAGTAAGAGCTTTCTCATAATAATAGGCTATTGATAATTAGTTTGGTAAATTCATGACAAGGATGCGGCCGTCTCCAGTGCCAGACGCATCATCTCGGTGAACGAGTTTTGGCGTTGTTCCGATGTTAGTTCCACACGGTCAACAAAGGAGTCGCTGATGGTGAGCAGGCAGGCGGCATGTTTGCCCAGCTGATGGGCATTGTGGAACAGGGCGAAACTCTCCATCTCCACGCAGTCAGTGCTGGTGCGTTCGGCGATGTCGCTCCATGTGCCTTGCGACGGGTCGGCATAGAACACATCGCTGGAATGGACGACGCTCTTTTTGCAGATGATGCCTAACTCGTTGGCTTTCTTTTCGATGGCGTTGTTCAGTTCGGCGCTCGGCTTGATGCTGTGTGACGTTTCACCGCCTTGCAGTTTTGCGAAGGTGGAGTTGCTGTAGGCACTGTCTGCCAAGGTGACATCCATCACTTTCAGCCATGGGCGGTAGCTGCCTGCCGAACCGATACGGATGATGTTCTCCACACCGTAGAAATGGTATAGTTCGTAAGAGTAGATGCCGATGCTGGGCATGCCCATGCCACTTGCCATCACGGAGACAGGCACGTCGTGATACAGGCCCGTATAGCCTAATACATTACGCACGGCTGTGACCAGACGGGCATCGGTCAGAAAGTTCTCGGCAATATACTTTGCTCTCAGAGGGTCGCCTGGCATGAGGACGGTCTTGGCAAAAGCGCCATCAGGGGCTGAGATGTGTGGTGTAGCCATAGCTTGTAGGATTGAACAGGCTGTGAATAATGATATATCTTTGCAAAGGTAGTGCTTTTTTGAATCAGTACAAAAAAAAGACAGGAAAAAGAATTGAGGGAGAAGATTCAGGTTGTCACTCGTAGCAGGCATGGTGCTCCACCCTGCGCATAAACAATCGTCTGCCCTGCGCGAGTTATTTCGTGTAGGGTGCGCGATTGTAAGTGCACACCCTGCGGACAAGGGGAGGGAGGGGGGGGGATGGATGTAGGTGGCAAGGGTGGTGAGGAAGTGATGAATAAAAGAAAAGGGACATGCCGTGTTGGAAAGGCATGTCCCCTTGGGTGAAAGTGGTGAATGTGTTGGCAATCAAGTTGCCGTCACATCTGAAAGACTATTTCGGAACAGCGAAGTACCAGTTCGTCTGATTCTTCAGCTTGGCATAGAGGTCGGCATTGTAACCTTCCACGCCTGCGGCTTGTGATGTAGGTGTCTTGGTGCCGCGGTTGGCAATCTTCTTGGCAAGCCACTCTGTACCATCAAATCCGGTTGCGTTCTTGTGCTCGGCAATGCGCACGAGGTCAGTGAAGCGGTTGCCCTCAAAGGCGGTCTCCAGTGCCAACTCATCCACGATGATGTTCTCCACCGCATTGATGGAATCTTGCAGTTGTGGGGCAGAGGTGTCTCCCAGCTGCAAGTTTAACAGGCGGTCGTAGTCGTAATACTTACGGTCGTAGTTGCCGCCAATGTTGGTGATGATGTTCTTGGATGAACTGAGGTCGCCCATACCAGTGCCTCTGGCATGAATGCCGTATGTTTGACTCCAAATGTCGTCGCTGAAATCAAGCAGATTGTTGAAGGCTTTTAGGCGAACGGAGTCGGTGACATAGTACATGGCATTCTCGTCATTGTAGAAGAGCTTGCCGATGGTGTCTTGATAAACAACGTAGTTCTCCGCGATTTCGGCATCGGTCAGGAGGCACTCCTCAAAGTCGCCAGCTTCATTCTTCTCGAAGAAGGTCTTGTCGGTTGGATTCAGGTAGATGAAGGTGTTTGCCTCTGTCTTGTGTGTGTAGATTTGATAGCCGAAGTCTTCCTCAAACTGGTCAATGTATGCTTTGCCAATGGTTGGCAGCGTATATTTGTTGATGCCGTCTTTTAGGATGGCAAACGCAAATTCGGGGTAGCCGGCACGGTTGATGGCTTCTGCCATGCGAAGCCATACGAGTGTCTTGCGGTAGGTCGGTATCGTATAGTAGAACGTGCCGCCACGGGCTGCTTTGCAGCAGAGTGGGTATGCTTCGTCAAGACCTTGCTCGTTGGCGTAGGTGTATGACTCTACCGAACCATAATAGCGGGCGTCGCAGTTCTCGATAGCAGTCGTCTCGGTTTCACCGCTGGAAGTGTTGATGACACGCTGGCGCAGATAGGTCTGCTGATTCACCACGTCTTGGTAGGCGTTGGACGGAGCATATTGACGCTTGTTTGTGCGAGTTACCAGAATTGCACCGGAGGATTGGTCCTCGTTCTCGGCATTGCTTTCTGTGGAAGAACTGTCAGTTGTGCGCTGGGACGAAGAGGTGCTATAGCCGAAGATGTCTGCTACACGGGTGAGCATCTTGCCGTAGCCTGCATTGGCAGCACTTGGAATCATAGAGATAAGTTCGCTCGTTCTGCTGTTGATGTAGGTGGATGCCCATCTGCCCCATTCCGTTGGACCCATAATGCCTCCTGCGTCAAAGCTGTTTGCGGAGATTACACCGTTGCTGCTACGACCGATGTACTCATAGTATTGTTGAGGCTGTGGGGTTTCCTCTCGCTTCAAGAACTCATAATAGTATTGAGCGGCCTTTTCGTAGTCGCTGCTGTTGGCACCACGCAACAAATAGAGGTCTCCCAACACGACACGGACTGGANTCNTAATCAAGNGGTTGCTGATTTCGACCGCACCATTGTTCAGCGNTCCAAAGGCTNCNGTGTTGGANCCGCCATGCTGGGGATAGCGCATATCCACATAGTGCTGCAGCCCATCTTCCAGTATCTTGTCAATCAGGTTGTCTTTATTGACCACGTCGTTTACATAGTCGAAGTTCTCGACGATGCTCAACTTGTCAATGGGCTTGGTGATATAAGGCACTTCTTTGTAGTTCTTGACCAGTTGCAGGTAAGCCCAAGCACGTATGGTCTTGACCTGTGCATACTCTGGGAGCATGTACTTGATGTTGGACTTCAGCTGGTTGGTGTCGGCATTGTGGATGTAGAAGTTGCAGTTGTTGATGATGTTGTAGTAATCGCGAATCTGCAACATGGAACAAGTGCCGTCCTGAGGATTCTCAAAGTTGGAGATGGCGTATAGTGTGTCAGTTGTGTATTGGGTTGATGCGACAAGGTCGCCGCGAATTTCTCCAAGGATGATTTGACGTTCGGCCACATCCTGCATGGCACGCATGATGCCACGGTAGGAATAGAGCGTGTCTTGTGCATTTCTGTATGCTTTGTCGCCTGTATCGACTGTCATCATGTCCTCACAGGATGTTGACACGACACCTGNGGCTATGACGGCTGCTNTGGCGATGGNTTTNAATATATTCTTCATGATTCTATCGTATTANAAGTTGATTTTTNCACCGAGATTAAAGCTTCTGTTGACAGGGAGCATGCCTGTGTCTATGCCTTGGTAGAGCACGCTGTTGCCACATGAGAACTCTGGGTCCTTGCCTGTATATTTTGTCAGTGTGACCAGATTGTTGGCTTCTGCCCAAACGGTAAGACCCTGAATCCACGAAGCGTTGATGGGGTATTCGTATGAAAGGCGAACTTTCTTCAGCTTGAGGAAAGAACCGTCTTCAATCCAACGGTCGGAGAAACGTTCGTTGTTCACCCNTTCTTTTGACTCTGTGGANATGGCACGAGGCAGAAGGGCGCAGTCGCNTTCTGATGTCCAACGATTCACTGCAGNGGNNGTCTGGTTGTAGAACGTGTTGNGCGACTCNAGTCTCGAACGCTGGNAGTTGTAGATGTCGTTGCCGACAGAGTACTTGAAGTTGATGTCGAGACTCCAGCGTTTATACGAGAGGTTGGTGTAGATTGTNNCATAGATGTCGGGATTAGGNTTGCCAATCACGGTTTTGTCATGGGAGTCAATCACGCCATCGTTGTTCATATCTACGAAGTGCATGTCACCAGATGAGAAATTGCGGTAGGGAGTCTCTTTGATGCCAGTAGGATACTTCAAGTAACCGTCTTCTGTCATGGTCGTCGCGTGACTTGCGGCTTCGTCGGTAGAGAAGACGCCTGCGCTCTTGTATCCATAGAAAACACCTGCAGACTGACCTACGGCCGTAAGAACCTCAGCACCATAGATGGTCTGTGTGTAGTCGCCCTCGGGCAGAGAGGTGAGCTTGTTCTTGTAGTGTCCCATGGTGGCACCGAGTTGCCATTTGAAGTCCTTTGTGTTTGCCAAAATGATGTTCATTTTGACATCAACGCCGACATTGCGGAGAGAACCGTCGTTGCTCAGATAGCTTTTCAAACCCGAAAGATAGCCAATGCTCTTGGGGGTAATCAGGTTGTCGGTGTTGGATACATAGAAATCAGCACCAGCCTGAATGCGGTTCTGGAAGAACGAGCCATTAAGCCCCAAGTTCCAACGGCGAGTTGTTTCCCACTGGAGAGAAGGGTTCTCGATGTTGGCAAGCTGCAAGGCTGTTGCAGTTCTCAAGAAAGTGTAGGACTTGAAGTAGGTACGGGCTGCTGAGTATTCAAAGTTGTCATTACCCGATTCGTCATAACCCACAGTCAGTTTCAAGTAGTTGATTCCGCTGTTTTTCGGCATCCACTTCTCGTTTGTGATAACCCATCCGGCTTGGAGACTGGGGAAGATGCCCCATCTTACACCGAAGAGTTTGACGCCTTCTTCGGCTTCTGAACCGAAACGTGATGATGTTTCGGCTGACAGCGTGCCTTCAAGAATGTAGGTGTTCTTGACCGACCAGCGTCCGAAGAGGTAGTAAGCCAAGTTGTTCCAACCGTCTTGGTTTCCTTCCACGGAGCGGTATGTGGCTGTCATGTTTGGCATCTTGTCGTTACCTGGGTTGTAGGAACGCATGTATGAATCGGAAAAGCGGTTGCTGGTGAAACGGATGCCACCGAATGCCATCAAATCATGCATGCCATAGTTGGCTGACCAATGGGCGCTGAGGTCTTCGTAAATGGATGTCTCTTTTGAGAAGAGTGATTTCACCATTGATGTAACGAGACCATAACCTTCGTAGTTGAAGTAAGGACTACCAGCATTGGGGAGGAAGTACTTCTCGTTGGAACGGTTCAACTGATAGGCGAAACGGTTCGTGNGATAGAAGTGNTTGTTGATTTCCCATNTGGGCATGNTGTTCAGGTTNNANTGGGTTACTTCTNGGCGATTCTTGTTGTCGCCTTCGCCNTTCTGGAGANTCNAGTAGGGGTTGGCAAGGGCTGTGTTGGTGCNATAGAGTGAGGCAAAGTCGAATGGATAGCTATCGTCATCGACATACTTACCTGCATATGTGCTGGAGAGATGCAGCTGACCGTCGTCGCCTGCATAGTAGCCATACTTGGACAGGAAGGGTGCTTGGACGAGACCGAGCACGTTCGGGGCTGCGATGGTTTGGGTTGTGTATGACTCTGCCCATCCATTGTCGCGAAGATTGTAAGCCAGTTTGGAGTAGGAGAGGTCAAGTTGTGTGGAAAGGTTCTTAATCAGTTTGATGTCTGTGTTGAAGCGGATGTTCAAACGGTCGAAATCATTGCTCTTGGCTGTTGACTCTGAGTTCGTATAGCCCAAGGCAAGATTGTACATTGCTACGTCGTCACCGCCTTGTACGCTGATTTTGTAGTTTTGTGTGGCTGCTGTCTGGTAGAGACCGTCTGACCAGTCCGTNTCATTGTGGTACATGGGATACCAGTAATAGGACGGGTTGCTGTTNAAGNAGGGGATGGACGNATTTGCTGTTGTGNGTTCAGTTCCATAGGTGGTCGTACCCATCAAATCGCTGAGGTAATTGCGGTACTGATTTGCGTTCATCATTGGAGTGAGGGAGGGCTTGAACTCAAAGCCAACATTGGCACTGACGTTAATCTTTGTTGCCATTGAATGACCTCGTTTGGTGTTGATAAGTACAACGCCATTGCCACCACGAGAACCATAAAGGGCGGTGGCGTTTTTCATGACCTCTATTGTCTCGATGTCTTCTGGGTCAATACCTGCCAGAATGTTGTTGAAGAAACCTTCGTGAATGCTGGTTCGGTCCAGTTGTGGATCCATTATCATGCCATCGAGGATGATGAGTGGCTGTGCATTGATGTTGAGCGAGTTGAGACCTCGGATAAACATGGCAACACCTTGACCGTGCAGACCTGAACGGTTAATAGTGTGGATATCGCCTGACAAAAGATGGTCTATTTCTTCGTCAGCAACAATGGCAGATGTCGTTTCAACCGTTGCTTGGGTGGTTGCTGTGATGTTCGTGCTGGGCGTATAGACCTTGTTAAAGATGCTGCTATACAATCCAACAGAAGGAGCAGTGGCGTCATCAAAACTGGTTTGAACGTCGTTGTAGCCAGGGACGGTGATGTAGAGCGAATTGACGAATGTGGGCACTTTGAGGGTGTACTTTCCATCTTCGCTTGTCATGACTGCGTATCGGTCGTAACCGTATGCTTGTACTCTTGCACCATCGATAGGCTGTCGGGTGGCGGCATCATAAACATAACCGCTTACCTCTTTCATCTCATATTGAGGTGCTTGAGCCGTAGCTCGGACAGGCTTGGCGGGGGCTTCTGTTGCTTCTTGGGCACAAAGGGTCATTACTCCTGATAACATCATGAGTCCGAGACCAAGGCGAAGCATGCCTATATGTATATTTTGATTTTTCATGTTTTTGCTATTTATATAAGTTTTTTGGGAGCATCGTTCCAAGTGCTTCGGATTTTTACCATTCTTTTGGCTTCAGGATGATGGAGTTAATCCAAAGTTCACGACAGTATTCCTTCTCTGTTGACTTGGGTTTGCTTTCAATCTCGATGACAGGATAGGCGTTGTCTCCAAGTCCGAGTCCGTCGTAACAGATGGGGAACTCAAAATCTTTGGCAACACAGATGGTGTCTGTATAATCGACATTTCCATAGGCGTTGAAATGCACGCCACGGTTAACGAAGTTGTTCGTGTTATACAATGAAGCACCTTGTGCATCGACTGCGTCTTCAGAGGGGTTCTTGAATTTCTCATTTTTGATTCGTTTCTGCTCCGTGTCGTATGAGATGGAAACCGTGAACTTGTTAGGCTTCTCCAAATCCGTGTTGTAATTGAGGACGACGTAGATGTCGTACTTGCAGGATTGGACACTGGACAGCATGAAATCTACCTTTGGATTGCTGGAACTTGACTTGTTCACAGCCTTGTAGATGCGATACTTGAAGGTCGAGTCTGGCTGAACTTCTCCCTCCCCAATCGTGATGGTTGGGTTGATATATGTCAGTGAGGTGAAACCTGAACGGTTCTCATTGATGGTCTTTGTATCCGCATACTCCAAGTTGAGTTGGTCAAGAGTTGGAGCATAGATTGTGTAAGGGTAGGGGAACTTATCGACAATGTAAGCATACCCATTGCTAAGCGTAACTGGCTCCACATTACCGAACATGTCGGCATAACTATCAATCCCTANTGTNCTCATTGCATGGTNATCTGCTNTGNGNGTNCCTTNTTTCTTGANTNTTCGACCNATTNTTNANTAGAGNGNNTCTCCTTGTTCATCCAACTTCTTAATGTCGTCCAGCGTTGAGATGGGAACATTCCTANATTGCCAGTTGGCATTGAAGACAAGATCGCGGCAGATGACATTCTTTGATACGAAATTGAGGAGAGAGTCCAACNCTTCATCCGTGAATGTAGTCTCTTTGGAATAAGTGGCATCTCCACCCGTTTCGCTGGTAGTATGAAAGTCTTGCTTATAAGTCTTCTTCATTTTGTAATACTGGCGTGTCTTCGCTAAGACGGCATTCCAAGCATCATTGGTGAGANGGNTTGCTGCATAGTTGGAGTCTTCNCGTTCCATGAATGNACGGAGATAANAGTTCGTGTAGTNGTTGGANGTGGTAGTGACAGAATCAACCCATGTGATTTTGCCATCAATCGTCGGACCTTGTGTAGAAGCATACTCATCGAAGTCGGTCTTTTGGTATTTCTTGATGAATTCATTCATGCCGCTGAGGGCATCACGTGTACCCATGTATTCGTAGAGATTAGGCAGATACTTCGTGGGCTTGGCCAAGATGTGAAGCGCGCCATTGGACACTCTCACATTTGGTTCTGTCATAGCAATGCCTTGGAAAGTGCCTTCATCAAAGTTGAGCCATGCCGACTTGTTGTTAAGGAGATTCACTTTCACAGAACCATTACCAATGGCAGAACGGCTATAGCGAGTCATGTTGTTGCGAAGCAATTCTTGTTCAACCTTGTATATGCTGTCTCTGATACCAGATTCTAACAATCCTCTATAATAATTATAGTCGAAAGAACCATTGACGGGAGCCCAAACGGTAAATGTTTGGGCATTGTTCAGCAGGTCAGCATAGGTTTCTGGTGTCGTTTTCTGCTCATTCTTTGAGTAATAGACATTCTGCAAGATATCGGCAAAGTCGCTGAGCCGTTCATCAGCTTGAATCGTCTCCCATATCGTCTGCTTGCCTGCTGCATCAGATGTGATGTCAAAATGATCATCGGAACAGGCACTGATGCCTGCAGCTAATGCTACAGTCATCAATGAACCCGTAAACCATTTTATATTATTGATTTTCATATTCTTTATATTATTGATTACCAAATGTCTTCATTCCTTTCTCCGTTATATACGGACTTTGGAACCATCTCGATAAAGTCGTAGAAAAACTCTTTGCGGTTGTTGTTCAACACAGATTTGAAACGAATCCAATAGGTTTCACCTGCCTCGAAATCACCTGTATAGATAATCTTGCGAACATTGTTAGAGTTGTCACGGGCTGTTGTGTGAGGACAACCACCGCTGAAGTTTTCTTGATTCTTGGTGGCGGTGACGTATTTCGGTCCCTTCATGAAGCCAAGGTTTCTCATCGTCTTTTGGTTCTCATAAAGGCTGGTGGAGTCTGTACCCGCAGGGTGAATCGTCTTTTCTTCCACCCAACCAGTTAAGTCTCTACCTGTGCCTGTGGAACGCAGGTCAAGTGGNGTGCCGATGGCAGGCAAATGTTTGGGGTCGTCACCCAGATAAACCTGTACCATGCCACGGTTGTTGCTCACCCAAACACCGAAACGAACTTCGTATGTACCAGAGCGAGGAACAGGAGGTAATTTCATGGTGAAATCCACAGGACCACGGATGTTGAACTCGTCAATCTGGTAGTCCAACCAAGAGCCACCGTGCTCGTAGCGTGTGTTCGGCATGTATTCGAACTCGGTCTCGTAGGTCATGTCGCAGATGTTGTCAAAATAATCGGTCGGGAAGAACCACGAGTCTTCGCGATTTTGTCGTATGTTGTTGGTTATCATTTCGGGAAGAAGAGCTGTCACATCGTAGCGTTGACGCTCGTTCAGCACGTTTGTAGCCACCTCCTCATTCCAGATGAGAATGTCGTCGATTGGCCAATAGATGCCGTTCTTACAGTCGTTATCCTCAACATCTGTTAGAATTTTGATTCCTGGTGTCTTTTCAGATAACGTTTTGTTCTCATTATAGGTACGTGGATTGTAGATGGATTTACGGTTGATGCGCAACTCACCGCCACGGATACCTGTTACCTTGAGGGAACGGCGTTGTATACCCATTGTTTCCCAGTATTCCCAGATGTTCACGGTAAAACGTTTGTTGCTGTTCTGTACATCTGTAGCATCACGACCATACTCATTTGCTGTGATNANCAGCTGTNTTTTNACCAANTTTTCNGGANGAATGTGATAGGCAACAAATTGNTTCAGCNANTTTCTGTCGTTACTGAAATCATTGTCTGTCCATGTGGTTTGATGCCCTCNATTGGTATNGTCATCGTAGTAGTTGTGTTCCCGTACATAGTTTTTCAATGCTTCAATGAATTCCGCTTCTGTCGGGTTTGTGCCAAGGGAAAGTTTCTCTTTTAACACATCATCGGTCTCTACGAAGATAGTGTAGCCGTACTNACGCTGTTNCNGANNCTTGCCGGTGTAGTCGGAATAGCGACATGTCACTTTTTCACCGAGTTTGTNGTAGTACTTCTCTNCCCNTNCCGTATCTTTCCATTTGTTCACCTTCTTATCCCAACCTGTCTTTTCCAGAAGTCGTCCGAACAGCTGTGTACTCTCTGTTGCCATCACCATCTCTGCAATACTGGATTTAGAGGGCGAAATGACATGGTCGATGGTGTGAATATAACCATTTTCTACTTCAATGTCACCGTTAATGACTTTTGAGTAGGCATTGATGTACAGCAGTGTGTTATCCTCGACATCGTTGGCATAACGTGGGGTGATGTAACGATTATTCATGTTGGTTACCGACAAAGGCTCATTCGCCACAAAGTCTGTAGTCATGAAAGCGGTGCTGTTTCCATTGTCTATGATGGAGTTGAACACGATGTATTCTGCCACAGAGTCAGGAATCTCATTGATGTCCGTCGTCTCCACTTCACCTACTTCCAATAGGGAATCAAGATAGGCTTTGATGGCTTTGTCTGTAGGAGCGAAGCAAGTGTAGTTGCCACGGGCATCTAATAACTCTTTCATAGTGGATGAGGTGTGCTTGCTCAAATGTATCTTTGTCAGCAAGGATAGATAGCTGCTGAATGAGTCTGTNTGATGNTCGAAGTAGTCGGTCNTCATTTNGCCTGTGAAGGNGTAAAGGTCACGTTCGTCAATGTCTTCTTTACACGAATACAGGCCCATGGTTGCGAGAGCACACACTATAAATGATGCTCCACAATATTGTTTAATGTGATTCAATATGTTCATAATTCAAACAATTATAAATCTTCCGTTCTTGAAGATGTCTCGTTCACTGACCACACACCATTCTGGTAGAGCCAGCTGTTATTCTTGATTTCGGTGTTGTAGATAGGCGAGAAGAGTGACTGAATATGAGCCAGTTTCACCTTAATGGAGTTCATGTCGTCTGTTTTCTTTTTGCTGTAAATCTTCAGCATCTCTGCAGTTCCGCCTCTTCTCAACGCATAACGCACAAGGTCAAACCAGCGTTTGCCTTCTCCATAGAACTCGCGTTGACGCTCATTCAGTACAAGGCGTTCCAATGCTTCTTGAGTCTTGAAGCTTTCAGGCTTCAAAGAGTCATTTCGTGCATTGGTATTATGCTGTTTGTCGTAAGCGTATGGATTGGAACGCTTGAACACGTCACGCACATAATGAAAGCCCTCTGTCAGATTCTCTTCATCGTCGTATCTTTGTGATATGGCTTCCGCTTTCATCAAGAAGACATCTGACATGCGATAGAAAATCCAGTTGGCATTATTTGTTGAGCGTACTGACTGACCGATATTGCCAGTGGTGAGACTTTTATCTTTGTTGGATGTCAAGTATGCATCCTTGCTGAGAGGTCCTTGCTGTGTAATGGTTGAATACACATATTTTGCAATGTTGAAACTCTCTTGGGTGCTTGTAAAGATAAAGGAATTCCAACGGCGATAGTCCGTCTTAGAGAAAACATAGTCGGACTCAATGTTAGGATTCTCATTGGCATCATTGAAAAGACTTGCAGTTCNTGTAANCACTCNAGCCTTTCCTTCTTTGTTAGCAAAANGATTTCNCACCATGGTGTTCTGGCAAGATACACCATCTATCTGCAACTCGAAGATTGATTCGGTAGAATTACCTTGTCCGAAGATTCGAGTGTAAGCAGAAGGACTTATATTGTATCCTGTCTTTTTGTTCACGTTGGCAATCAGCAAGTCCTCCTCTGTCAGTGATGTGAGGTCTTCCATTGGGTCTTCTTTTAGAGTTCGGTCTGCCAACTCCTTCATCTCGATATTGAGGATTTTATTACAATATCCAATGCAGGCATCGTAGTCTTCTTCTGCAGTAGTTGTGTATTCCTCTTCACGCTCGAGATTGTTCACTTCTGTCTTGGCATCATTGACCTTCAAATCCTTGTATTCGCCGTTATAGTTTTTAGC
>WFMB01000027.1 GCA_009177185.1 Bacteroidales bacterium | reverse complement strand
AACACTTTTTATAAAAAGAAGTCAAGTATTAGCTCAAATAATTTATTAAATTTTTATTAAGTTTTTATTAATAATTTATTATAGGACTTGACAATGTTTAGCATTATGTTTGTTATTTTTTATTATACTTGTTTTTATGTTTCATTTATTTAATTTTGCTTTATCGGGCAGGCGGTTGTTATTTTTCGTCTTACTATTAACTAGCTCTTTTATATTGAGCTTTGAAAAGGCTAAAGCTTTACCGCCTTTTCATTGCGGGTTAGGTCTTACAGATAATTAACTCCTAACACGTGATAACATTTTGCTAACTCCTGCCCAATTATTAGCTCCTATTTAAAATATGGTGAATTATGTGATTTTGGCTTTTTTGTTGAATTTCGGTGTAGGTGTGATATACTAATGATGTCAAAAGAAAGGGCCTTGAAAGCAAGGCATAAAGGAAAAAAGAAATGAATCAACAAGTTAAAGAATATTTAGAAAGAGATTTCCAAGATTTGCACGACCGTGTTAAAAAAGTAAAAGAAATGGTTGACAATTGGACTAAATTAGGTTACTGGTCGGCATGGAACGAAAACCCTTACATGCAAGACGGTGCTAGATCTTTAGTTAGTGAAGTTGAGTTTTTCGCAGAGGATATAGCAAACGTTGACAAAAAAGAAGCTAAAAACATGGTTGCCATTTTAGACAGTTTATACGAAAACATTTTAAAAGACACGCCAATTGATTTGACTTATTTTTGGAGAACGTATGACCGCATCTCTGAATTGGTTGAAAAAGAAGCAAAATCTGAAAAGAAAGAGGTAAAGAAAATGAAAAGAGAATATACAGAACAACAAGTTTGGAAAAACATTGCCAAAAAGTATGATATGTACATTAATGAGATTATCGTTGAAAATGGTGAAGAGTACCCAATTCGTATCATGTTTAAAAACGGTGTAGACGTTTTAAGCGTGGAGGGTGAAGCGGGCGCATACGATTTTGACGGGTATGTAGCCTATAAAAATCTTTCTGAAATGAAACAATGTCTTAAAAATTTAGAGCTTGGCGGTTATGAGATTTCGGATAATATTGATGACGTTATTCATACACTTGTCAAAACCGCATTTAAAGAAAATAGAGAAATGGCGCAATCTGAATTTATGTCATATGCACACCAATACATGGCCAAGAATTTTGACAAGGTTGAAATTATGGCATATGAGCAATTTATGAGTACTTTTAATGATTTTTATGACGCTTGTTATCAAGATTATGATGAATTGCAAGAGAAACATAAAGAAGTAAAAGAACAAGAAGCGCCAAAGACTCACGCCGATAATATGGTTAAAAAAGCGTCTGAAATTGTTAGCAACTATGAACAAGGTCAAGAGCTAGCAGATTGTTATAAAGAAGCTCGACAATTTNCAGAGGGTTATGCCAAAGGCGGCGAAATTAGCCAATTAATTGAAAGCGCAAAAGAAGCGCATAAATCGCTAAAAAATGGCGATTTAAGAAAATCTGTAGTCCTTGAAATGGTTAGAGAATTTGAGAATATTGAAGCAAGAGAAAAAGGCTCAAAAGAAGCCTCACAGAAAATAGACGAATATGTAGAGAACACGCTTCACGAATTAGAGGAATACGCAAATAATACGGCTTACAAGCCTTATAAGTTACAGTTTGCAAGTTATTACATGGGATTAACAAAAAAGGAAAAAGATTACTACATTAAAAAGGGATATGGGGATATTTTAGAAAATGCTTTGAAAGAAGCCCTATTAAAGAAAGAGCAAAGAGAAAAACGGATTCAAGAAAGAGGTGATAAAGCGGACAGAGTTTCTTTAGGGATAGAGGAAAATGACAATATTAAAGAAGTCATTTCTGATAAAATTGAATCTTTAGTGTTTGAATTAGAAAGCGGAAAAGACCGCATAGAGGTGTACGATAAAGCAAGAACCTTTATTTCAAATTATGCTTTTAGAGTTAGCCCCAAAGTGTTAAATGAAAATATTCAATTGATCTTAGACAATTTAAGCAAGCAAAAAGAAAATTTANTGGATGTATGTAATAGAATGGACTACCTTTTAGCCATGCGTGGAATGTTGTTATATCAAAAGCAAGAAGCAGAAAAGCAACAAGCTAAAAAGCAAGAAGCCGAAAAAGAAAAACTCTTAGAGGGTTCTTCTTTTGAAGTTGTGGCAGGTGATCAACCTTTGAAAGTTTTAGAATGTTTTGGCGGTATTGGTGCCGATCGTCAAGCACTTGAAAATTTAGGAGTAANGGTTGACGCTGATTATGTTGANATTGANAAAAAGGCNGTTTCTAGCTATAACGCCTTATTTAATGAAAGCCACGCGCCAATGGATATAAAAGAATTTCATCCTATAAGGTCTTATGATCTTTTGGTTTTTGGTAGTCCTTGCCAAGATCTAAGCATTATAGGAAGTCAAAAAGGAATGATAAACAGTGAGCGCTCTTCTTTAATGTGGGAAATACCTAGAATTTTAAAAGAAACGAATGAGAAAGGTTTGGCACTTCCTCAGTGTATCATTTGGGAAAACGTGCCCAATATTTTAGCGAAACGATATAAAGAGGATTTAGAAAGGTACTTCCAAGAGTTTAAAGCTTTGGGTTATTCAATAAGTTATAACATTTTGAACACGTTAGATTTTGGGATTCCACAAGATCGTAAAAGGTTTTATAGCGTTATGAAATTAAATAATGAGCCATTTATATTTGATGAACTAAAAAAGCGTCCTATGGCCTTTCTAGAGGGCTTAAAGGATGAATCTTATAGAAAGGCCCATGTTATTACTCAACCAAGTATGCT
>WFMB01000094.1 GCA_009177185.1 Bacteroidales bacterium | reverse complement strand
ATATGGGTTGTAAACCCAATATAATCATTTCAAAAGTGCGACAAGATTTTCAATGCCTAAAATTCGCTTAATCAGACCATAATTTTTAATTTTAACTAATTTTAAGAGACACTAGTGAATCTTTTTAAAGGTTGTTTGTGGATGGCATACAGCTTATCACTAAACTTAAAAGCTACATGAAAGGGGCTTTGACAAGTCTCTTGTGCAGGCTGCTCCAACGGAAACGGGCTATCATAGAAACGACGAACTCAAGAACATTGTATAGGTGGAGCATTCAAGACCAGATGATTTGACTACTTCATTGTGAATACGTTGGGGCTATTACAGCTTATCATATGTCGCCTAAAAAGTCGTGCATCCATGTACAGCGAACATGGGACACACTATCTGCTTTTATTTGATTTCATCGAACTGGCGTTAATGAAATTCTGTCTTGTATTAAAAAAGAATCAACTTTCCCAGAGTGGAATCTAACGCTGTTCTCAATCTTATTTACATTCTTTTACANAAACGATTTACGTACTNTCTTCTATTTATACAACTATGGTATGAAACCATGCATAACGTCATATATAAAGAGAAAAACGAATAACTGACTCCTGTTAAAAAGGTACTAACGAAAAAAGAACAACACAACGAATGCATTCGACCTCGCTCCAATGGAGTGACGGCACATCTAAGCATTGCGCGATATATAAGAATATAAAAGAGAATAAATACTATAAGCCCTAAAAAACCACCATCTAACAATTCCTTCAAAACGAAACTTTCATAGCCCAACATTTCTGGATGATTACCGCCATATTTCGTAACATAGCCATTTCCATATCCAAACAAAAAATTTTCTTTTGTAAGCATCAACGCCGCCACATATTGTTCTGTTCGTCCTGAAATCGAAGAACCGTGAATATCTGCCTGCGAAGATGCTTTTTCGTCCCAAACAAAAACCATTGCTTTCAATGTTTTTTGTACATTAGATGGCAAACTTAAATAGGAAAAAGGAAGTACACATACAAGCAATGTCACGTATAATACTTTTTTGCGCATATTGAAGGTTCTCAAATAGAAAAAAATAGATATCACTAATGGAAATATAGTGGACCGAGAGCCACACAATACGCACATAATCACCAATCCTATCAAAACTGCCATATAAACCATAACATTGAGTTTCCCTTTTAACTCATACATTATGTAAGAAAATAACAATAAAGCAGCCTGGCCAAGTTGCAGAGGATGTTGAAAAACACTGGAAACACGCCCGTCCAAAAAACCTCTTTGTTCCTTCATAAATGAATTTGCCATATCAACGTCCAAATCGGCAACCAAACTCACATACATCATATACGGATTTACCTTGACCACATAATTAAAAATTCCGTATACAATAATTATAATGGAAGAAACAACAATAGAGACGTTAAAATACTTAATACTTTCTTCATCAAATCGGACATAGTTCAAGCAATATGCCATACCTATGTATTCAAAGAAAAATAATATCATATTTTGTATATATTCTCCAAGCGTGAAATGTTCAAATGATACCATCAATGAATATAAACAAACATACATAAAGTATCCTTTCAAAGACTTTCTTATAGAAGGACTTATTGGTCTGTTCCTTTGTATTAAGCGTATCGAGAGCAAGACGAATATCAACACCGACAAATTGAAAACGTTGAGATTTATCCCTATGTTAAACTTAATAGCATTGGGGATAAGCAATTGCAAAGAAACTAAAAACGGTAATGACAGTGCAGGTTTCTTATAACCAAAAACAATTGCGAGTAATAGCCAGACCAGTACAATGGAATATATATTCATTTCCTCTCCCGACAATAATCATAAATTTACAACTAAGACATTGCTATTTATCACCATCTTGATTTATTTAATTCATATAATAATTTACTCTTTCGAACTGCGATCTTTTTAGCAGGAATCCCTCCAACAACAACTCCATGTTCTACATCTTTAGTTACTACGGCACAAGCACCAACAACAGAACCCTTCCCAATTCTAATACAAGGCAGAATCACAGAACGAAAACAAATCCAACAATAATCTTCTATTATTACCATGCCTCCTATAATCCGATGATAATCATCATTATAATCATGATGCTCCGTCCATATAGCAGATTCCGTTGCTATATCTACATTATTCCCTATACAAAGAGTGCTTCTACCATCCAAACGCACACAATCATTAATGTATACATTATTACCAATATAAATCTTTGAGGGAACATTTATTTTTAGTCCTTTCCCTATATACACATTAGTCCCCATTTCTGCTATAAAAAGCCTTAAATACCAAGTTCGAATTCTCCTATTANNNACATTCAAAAAAACATTGTTCGTCCTACGAAATATACTATTGGGGATTTTTTTCACTTTTCTCTTACAGGCTATAATGGGGTGGAAACGACGCAGAGCATCTTTTTTTCTTCGTATACATTTCCCTAAACTTGTTAAATTTATCTTATATTTTATTTGTTCTTTCAACGTCATTGCCACATCAACATGGCATTTATATTGGTCGTTATATGGTAAATAGGTTATTAGGTCTTTCACAAGATGCTTTCGGAAATACTCTTGATAAATCGCAGGAAGTCCTAATCTTTTTGCCATATAGACACGCATTTCTGATGCAGATACACTGAATAATCTTTGTTTTTCTATAGTGTTTGCATAACTTACACTTNCTTCTGCTCTCCGATAAATACATGTGACTTCTGGCAGAAAATGGATATGTCCAATCTTATTCAAAAAACACCATAATTGAGTATCCCCCATTAAAAACACATTTTCTATCTCTGCCCGTAGAGAAATCGCTTTGTCCCATGCGTCTTTTCTAACTACCACACTACAGGTCTGTATCCTGTATTTATTATAATCTAAAATGAAAGGTATTAAATGATTCGTCTTTTTAGCAATACTTATATTGTGTTTCATGTTTTTGAATGCAGGCTTAATATAATCAGCATTCTGGTAATAATAAGCAAACCCCGTATGACTCATTGAATAACATGGATTCGCTTCCAAAAAGTCCACCTGCTTTTGCAGTTTTAGAGGGTCTATCCAATAGTCGTCGCCCTCGCACAATGCCGCATACTTGCCGTGGGTGTGTTCTTCCATGATGCGCCGCAACGAGCCGTTGTGCTTGGAGTATTGGTTTTCTGTTTCGAAAATCGGTTTGATGATGTCAGGGTACTTTTCGGCATATTCCTTGACAATCGCAGCTGTTCCGTCTGTTGATGCGTCGTCGTGGACAATTGCCTCGAAACGGAAGTCGGTCTTCTGCATCACAAAGCCTTCCAAACATTGGCGGATGTATGGCTCGTGATTGTAAGTACAGCATCGTATGGTGACCATCAAAGGTCTCGTGTCTTCTTTCATTTCTTGATGATTGATTTGAGGTACAAAAATTCTTTGAACTTGAATAAATACGAGATGCCGGCGAAGAACAACGCTCCGACCGATATGCCCACTACCAATTGTGCTAATGTGTTCCCGAAGATTGCCACAATGCCAAAGACGATGGCGAACATTGACAGCGACAATGCCAATGTGGCGGACAAATCCCGCATCTGTATTAGAAAGCCGACGTTGATGAGCTTTCCCGTATAGTAGGTGTTTATCACCAATGCGATGATTGACGTTGCAATGCCACTGTAACACATGAATTGCAGACCTAAGGGGATGNTGNNNNCTAAGACCGCNACGNCGATGATTTTCTTGATGACCTCCANTCNCAAGNACNNATCCGAGCGACCTTTCACCTGCAACAGGTNCANGTTGATGGCATGGATGGGATACCACATCATACTGAAACATAAGGGGATTATCAGCGTGGCCGCAAATCGCCATTTTTCACCCAACAGCAGCTCTATCAATGGATTGGCGACGCCTGCCAGTCCGCACATCAAGGGGAAGACGACGAAAGCGGACAGGCGCAGCAATTGCCGGTAGTCCTTGCGGAGTTTCCCGTCATCGTCCTGCAGCGTACACAGCACGGGATAAGTAACTCTCTGCAATATGCCTGTGACATTCGACGAGGGGAACTTGGTGAATTGCTGTGCCTGTGTATAAAATCCGAGGCTTGCTGGCGCAAAGACCTTGCCTATCACCAACGAATACATATTGGTGTATATCGTGTCAAGCAGTCCGCTTGCCATCAACTTCGAGCCAAAGGCAAACAATTCGCGGAAAGATTGCCAAGAGTATTGTATACGAGGTCTCCAACTGGAAAACACCCACAGCAACAATGTGTTGATTCCTGCGTTCAGCAACTGCTGCCACACGAGCGTCCACACTCCGTAGCCGTTTATCGCCAAACAAACACCTACCCCTCCCGAGAATAGGGCCGCAATGAAGGATGCCCTCGCCTGCGTCTTGAAATCTATCGTGGCGGTGTAAATGGCTCTTTGGACGACGGCAAACGAATTGATGACGACAACCAGGCACAGCACGCGCATCAGCAAGCATAGCTGCGGCTCTTCATAGAAGTCAGCGACCCACGGAGCGGACACATACAGCAGGGCGTACAGCACGACGCTGGCGACGATGTTGAAATAGAACACCGTCGAGTTGTCCCGTTCCGTCCTGTCCTGCTTGCGCACCAGCGCTTGGGAAAAGCCGCTGTCAATCAGGGATTGGGCGACGGCGAGGAAGATAGCGAGCATACCCACTAAGCCGAAGTCTGCTGGAGTGAGAATCTTGGCTATCACAAGCATGACCAGAAACTGGACGCCCTGCACGGAGAAACGCTCGACGGAACTCCACACAACTCCCTTTACTGTCTTGTCTTTTAATGATTCTTGTGGCATATTTGTAAGCCGAGGGTTCAATACCCAAGAGTTTTTTTCATGTATATCTTGTTGCCTCCACTCTTTGCTTCCACAACAAATCCAGAACGTTGATAAACACTTATTGTGGGGACATTTTTATCTTTGACCTCCAATCTTACATAATTGCATTCCCTCTCCATAGCCTTTGACTCAATATAAGCGTACATGGCAGAAAACAGACCCATACGCTTGTAAGACGGAAGTACACTGACATGTGACATATAACACTGTGGTGGGTGATTGAAATACGCTGCAATCATGCCCACGATGACATCATCCGCATTTTTGCAACAGACAAAACGAGCATGACGACTCAGCTTGTCCGCATAAGCCATGCTCCATTCAGAATTTGCAAAATCGGGAAAATCATCTTTTGTTTGCTCGAAGAAGTTGTATATCTCATCACGAGACAGCGACATACAGCAGAGTGTGAATCTCAAGGTCTTTTTACCCCCCCCCACTTGTGCTTCCTTAATCAAAGGCTTGGCTGGATTGCCAATCATGACCATATCGTCACCTATTCCGTTAAGGATATTCGCGCACATCCCGATGCGATTATAGTTTCCTATGACAGAAGGGGTCCGTACACTGCTGTTCAGACCGAAGAAGTTGACATTGCCTATGGTTATAGAAGACCCCAAGCAAGTATGCGCCGCAAAGAAATTGTCATCACCTATGACCGTGTCATGACCAATGTTTACCCCTGAATTGATGAAGTTGCGTGTTCCTATCACGGCATTGTTCTTTATGGTGGCGTTGGCCAGCACGATTGTTCCCATTCCGATTCTCGCGCTCCGGCTGACATAAGCCGTGGGATGTATAAATGTAAGGTAACGTTCAAGCGGTATGCCATAACTGTCGCGCAGGGAAAAACGCTCTCGGGCTATATCGTAACGGAACATCCCGAAGATAAAATAGATACTTTCGTCCTCCTTGTACATCTCCCATGCGTCTTTTGTTCCACACAGCACGGACCATCCGTTTATGCCTTGAGCATAAGCTGGGTCGTCAAAAGCGAATCCCAGCACCTCAATGTCCATACCATATCTCACCCGGGCATCGTCGATTTCCTCCGCAATGTCCACACAGGAGCCTTTTCCCCCTATGATGATTACCTTTCTCTTACTCATATTCCTTAATCGTTTTTATGATTCTCTCCATCTCCTCCATAGCATATCGTTGGTCAACGGGGAGAGGGCTGAGGTTTTGTGCAAGATAGTATTCTGCTGTGTCAGGCTTACACCAGTCAAAAACATTTGGCCAATAGGTGGCACAATATATTCTGTTCTCAATCAGATGCCTCTTCAGTTCCATTCCGTTGTCTGTCAGGTAAGGATATACTAGCGGACATTTAAATCCCATCCTGTCAAAATACAGCTGATTATGCGTATGCAATCCATCGTCAAGCTGTGAGAAGTTCGTATTGCGTACTCTCTTGACTTCCTCATGATTCACAGAACGCAGCATGTTCATTGTAAGATTGGACATCCGCTGCATGCTACTTTCAGCCAATGCGATATCGTTTGTCTTGAAACCATCGTAGGCTACACTGGCTTCAAAATCGTATCGCTTGGTTAAATGAGACAATCGTTTATATGATGATGTATCAATCTCCATCGAATTGACAAGGTTGTCGTTTGTACCACAAGCAATTCCTCCATCAGGTATTCCTAAAAATTTTCGGGGACTGTAGATTGTATATGTTTTTTTTAACGGATTTGTATAGAAGGCCTGTGCATTGTCAACAATCATACGGTCACCATAGATTCCAACCAATTTCTTGATATATGTATCTTTAATACCATAATAATTGGTTATCAAAAGGTATTCTCCATCATCAAGCTGTATGTCTTCTGCCAATTCCAGACGGTCATTAATGTGATAGAATTTATATGACAATCCTACGTTGACAAAAGGTTTTGTAAGAATATGGCAGGTGAAGAAGGGCAACCACACACACTTTATATCAACAAGCGTACGCAGTATATACTCTAGCGCATTGCTTCCGCTATTGAGCAACACTCCGCCC
>WFMB01000049.1 GCA_009177185.1 Bacteroidales bacterium | reverse complement strand
GGACCTGCTGGCTCCCAGTGCGGAGCCTGAGCANGTGNCAAATTGCCACCCAATGCTGGACCTCGAATTNGATTAACATTTTTTAANAGNCNCTAGTGAATTACACAAAATTTGTTGTTCCCGAACCGTTGTTCATCCTTCATTTTTCATTTATCCGCCANGCCAANGCTGNGTTTGACTCTCCTTACGGGCGCATAGTCAATGCTTGTAGATAAGTCGTGCAAGACCATATACATATCGTCGGAAACCAGGGCGATAGGCAAGCAGACGCTCGAACCAGCCGAGGTGGCGACCGACGCACTTCACCACCATGCCGACGAAGAACATGGCGAAGAGTGTGCCTCCACCGATGATGTGCCATTGCCATGCACCGAAAAAGACATAACAGGCAATGATGCCGAGAATTACGAGCGATACATCTACACACATCTTGACCTTCGGGAAATCCACTCCAGTGACGCTGCTCACCGCTACGGGGAAGCCTTCGCCCGGCATCGTCACACTGCCGCAACGCACCTCAAGGGCTATGCTTACACCGAGCACGAGACACCCGCCTACCTGTGCCAATGCTTGTTGCCACAATGCCGTGGGGACGAGCCATGTGGTGAGTGCCATGCTGATGTCTATCAACGTGCCGAAGACGAACCCGATGACCAACTGGAACAACTGCATCGGGTCGAAGCGACGGCGCAGTACGGCAAGCTGTCCCCCCACAAGCAGGAAGTTCATGATATAGGTATATTGCCCGATGGTGAGTGCAGGTACAAGATGCGCCTCGCCCGCATTCGAGAACACATACGGCAATACGCTGATCACGCTCGCCCCCAACATTGACCGTACGCAGAACGCTACGCCTATGGTCATGATAAACAGCGAGACGAGCAGTAACAGATGTTGCCAGAGAAATGAGATAACTTTATCCTTCATGTTGTCTAATGACCCTTATTTCTTCTTCACGGGGTCGCAAGTGAGTCCGCATCCCAGTTTCTTCAGTATTTTGCGGTCCACCTCACCCAGCATCACCGTGCTGTGTATCTGACAGCCGCGGAGTTTGGGCAGTTGCTCAAGGGCGATGCGGCAGTTCTTGTCGTGTTGAGAGAGGACGGAGATAGCCACGAGCACTTCGTCCGTGTGGAGACGTGGATTGTGTCCTCCCAAGTGCTCAATCTTCGTCTTCTGGATAGGCTCAATCATGCTCTGCGGAATGAGCTTCACGCTGTCGTCAATGCCAGCCAGATGCTTCATCACATTGAGCAGCAGGGCGGCACAGCAGCCGAGCAGGGAGCCTGTCTTGGAGGTGATGATGGTGCCATCCTCCATCTCCATCGCAGAGCAATGCACACCTGTCTGCATCTTGCGTTCGTTGGCAGCCACGGTGCATCGACGTGCGGCAGTGGTGATTTTTGCTTGATTGAAAAGTAGCTGAATCTTGTTCACCTCGCTTTCGTTGCACGCTCCGTCAGCCAGCTTGTTGGTGGCATCGTAGTAGCGACGGATAATCTCGTCCTTCGAGGCTTGGCAGCACACCTCGTCNTCGCTGATGCAGAANCCNACCATGTTNACNCCCATGTCNGTGGGCGACTTGTANGGNTTCTCGCCNTAGATGCCCTCGAAGAGTGCGTTGAGNACAGGGAAAATCTCGATGTCGCGATTGTNGTTGATAGCCACCTTGCCATAAGCGTCGAAGTGGAACGGGTCAATCATGTTCACGTCGTTGAGGTCAGCCGTGGCAGCCTCATAGGCAATGTTGACAGGGTGTTTCAGGGGGAGATTCCAGACGGGGAAAGTCTCAAACTTGGCATAGCCAGCACGGATACCACGCTGGTTCTCTCTGTAAAGCTGGCTCAGGCACACCGCCATCTTGCCGCTGCCCGGACCGGGAGCCGTGACGATGACGAGCGGACGGGTCGTCTCCACATAGTCGTTCTTTCCGAAACCGTCGTCGCTGGCAATCAGCTCTACGTTGTGAGGATAGCCGTCGATGAGGTAGTGGAAATAGGACTTGATGCCCATGCGCTCCAAGCGGTGACGGAACTGGTCGGCCGCACGCTGCCCGTCGTAGTGGGTGATGACCACCGAACCCACATAGAACCCGCGGTTCATGAACTCGTCGCGCAGACGCAGCACATCCTCATCGTAGGTGATGCCGAGGTCGGCACGCATCTTGTTCTTCTCAATGTCTTCGGCACTAATCACTATCACAATCTCAAGGCTGTCGCTCAACTGCTGGAACATCTGCAACTTGCTGTCGGGCTTGAAGCCGGGCAGCACACGCGAAGCATGGTGGTCGTCGAAGAGCTTTCCGCCCAGTTCCAAATACAGCTTGCCGTCAAATTGTGCAATACGTTCGCGGATGTGTTCCGACTGAATTTTGAGATATTTCTCGTTGTCAAATCCTAATTTCATAAACAAATCCTTTTACAATTTGGCTGCAAAGGTACATCTTTTTGGCGAGGAATAAGGAAAGAGGAATTGCTACTTTTTCAAAAAAGTCGCTTTCGGTTACAAAAAACGCTGATAACCCTGACTTATTTTCCTGAAGTTCTCCTATCTTTGCAAAAAGAATTTGATGATAACTGATGACTTATGAGTGACATGATGAATCCAACCTTTCGGCTTGCCGATGTGCCAGGCAATTTCACCTTGTGTCTCAATGGCGAGTGTCCGATGGCAAGTCGGTGCCTACATCATATCGTGAGGACGATGGTGCCAGCCACGGAACTGGTGCTGCATGTGTATAACCCCGATGCGGTGCAGGGTGGGGAGGGCTGTGAGCACTTCCGTGGACAAGTGCCCGAACGCTACGCCTATGGCTTTGAGGGCATGCAGGAGAAGATGCTGCCTGGGCAGTATGCCGTGTTTATGGAGTTGCTGATTGCCCATTTCAGCCGCAACTCCTATTTTGTGCGTCGGCGAGGCGATTTCCCTATGCCGCCCAAGGAGCAGGAACTCATTCGCGAGGTGCTCAAACAGGTGGGTGCCGACCCCTCGATGGACTTCGACCGCTACGAGGAGCGCATCAACTGGACGGATTGATTTCCTCCTCTGGGGCGAGCCTTTGTGTCTCTTCAGTACTTCCGCCGAAGTACTGAAGTACTGCCATGAAAGTATTGGAGTACTTCTGCGGAAGTACTGACGGGGCTGTGGCGTGGCTCATGCAGGTAGCAATCTTGCTCAAGGTGCCTATTCCCTTTGGCTCCTTGTTGATTTTTATATGAATCTAAAAAATGTAGATGAAAAATTTGCAAGTATTGGAGAATTTTGTTTACCTTTGCAACAACATACTTACCCCGCTTNCCGTTAGAACAGCGCGCTCAGGGTAAGTTTTCTTTTTACATATATGGTAACACGGTTATATAGCGAACCTCAGATTTCTGTTGATGACCAAATCCTACGCTTGAAATCCGACGGTTTGTCTTTCGAGGATGAAGAACGGGCACATCATTTGCTCCAGAACATCAGCATGTTCAGGATGAAGAGTTACCTCAAACCATTCAGACAGCACAATAGTCGTCGGTTCAAAGTCGGTTCTACTTTTGAGGAAGCATACAATATCTACAAGTTCGATTCTGAGTTGAGGAAAATGGTTTGTTCCGAGTTGGAAAAAATAGAAATATCCATCCGTACACAGTTGTCATNGATTATGGGCGATGCTGCTGGCATATATTNGTTNGAAGATTCTGCGAATTTCCGTGATGCGAACCGACATGCTTCCTTNNTGAGTGGCCTGGGGGAAGAACTCCGTCGTAGNGACGATGATNCCATTGTGGCTTTTCGGCNANACTATTCAAATCCANTTNCNCCAAGTNGGNTNACTTTTGAGGTCAGTTCGTACGGTACATTGTCCATGATGTCTCGATGGCTCAATGCTGGTCGGGCGCGCCGTCAGGTTGCAAGATATTATGGCTTGTCGGATACCGTAATGGAATCATGGCTACACTCCATCGTATATGTC
>WFMB01000130.1 GCA_009177185.1 Bacteroidales bacterium | reverse complement strand
CGCGCCACAGCAGACTTTCGGTGCGTTACGTTCGATTGTTGAATCTCTTGATCATTCTGCAAGGTAAATGAAAAAAATAGCATCATTCACCATTCATTGTTGACTTCATAAAATACTCGTTAGTACACAACATGAATCATGGGTGCCGTTTCCTCACAGTTGACGCATACAACGCAGCGGTAGGCTTTTACACAGCAAATGGCTTCGAGTTCCTCACAGAGGAAGAACGTCACGCCAATCGTCCCCTCCTCTACTTCGACCTCAACGATATAACATAACAAACGATAACAACAATTTTTATTAACTTTATTTATTAACTCAAAATTCTTTCATTATGAAGAAACTATTCACGTTTCTCATGACAATGGTGATTGCGATGGTGGCAGCGAATGCAGCCGACATCAAACCCACTGCTGTCATTGGTGAGGAAGCCACAAGCATTGCAGCTTTGGAAGGCAAGACTTTTGCCATTATCAACAAAGCAGAAGGCAAAGCGCTTTATGGCTCCAATGCTCAGAATTTGGCTTATGATGTGTATGCAAACGCATTCGTAAACACCAATTCTGGTTACAAATGGAAGCTTGTCAGCCTCGCAGACGACGCTGATGAGTCTGTCCGTAGTTACTACCGTATCCAACTTGTCACTCCAACAGGTGCAGATTACAACTGCTGGGGCATGGGGGGGGTACTAAACTCTCAGCCAGCNGGGCAAGACGTGTCGTTCATCNTCGGTATTAGCGACAAAAATGGTCAAGACATCAAGAACGGCGCAGTGTACGATGTTCAGTATGTAGAAGGCGAGGGCTTCTCGCTGAAGAACATTGGCACTGGCTTCTATCAGGGAGCCAACACCCTTCCAGCTAAAGCCGCAGAACCCACTTATTTCTCCTTTGTGGAGGAGGTGAGCTTCAACTACATTGCCGCTGTAAAGGAGCTGCTTGCTGAAGGCGAAGCAATCAAGGCAAATGTTGCAGACGAAGAAGCAAAGGAGGCATACGACGCTGCTATTGCTGACATTGACCCAGACGCCCTTGAAGGCGA
>WFMB01000111.1 GCA_009177185.1 Bacteroidales bacterium | reverse complement strand
GCAACAAAAGTGCTTCAAAAACGATGTCCCCGACGCCGATGCGTCGGAGTCGCCGACGTGGGTCTGCCGATGTCGGGGACATCGATTTTGAGGCACTTTTGTTGCGTCTTCTGATTTTCCCCCACATGGGCAATATCCTTGGTCGGCAAATCGTTTTCCCTGCACCGTCTTGTCATCCCCCCCCGCCCTTTGTGAAAAACATTTATCAATCAATAAATATTTTTCTTATGGCATCAATCAAATTAAGATTCAAGGCGCATGCGGATAATGGTAAGAAAGGTGCGCTGTACTTCCAGATTATACACAGGCGCGAAGTCAGACAGGTCAAGACGTGCTGTCGGATTTATGCAAGCGAATGGGACAAACGGAACAGCTGTGTTGTCAAAACGTCTCCCGTCTCTGGCAGACGTGAAGACGAACTCATGGTTGTTCGGGAGAGGCTGGCTTGGGAACGGCGGAAACTGGAGCGCGTGCTCGATACGTTGGAAAGTACGGGCATGGCATATACGGCTAAGGATGTCATCAATTTGTATAAAGAGCGGCTGTCAGAGCACAATTCAGTCTTTGAATACGCAAAGCGGCAATCGGAACGTCAGCAAGAGCTTGGGCGTGTGCGCACGAGTGAAACCTATCAGCAGGCATTGAACAGCTTTCGAAGGTTTCGGGAGAATGTCGATTTGCATTTTGACATGCTCAATGCCGACCTGATGGGTCAATATGAAAGCTACCTGCGAGCCAAAGGGCTGAGTCGCAACACCACCTCGTTTTATATAAGGATTCTCCGCTGCATCTACAATCGTGCGGTTGAAGAAGGGCTTGCCAAACAGATGGACCTGTTCAAGCGAGTCTATACAGGTGTGGACAAAACGCTCAAACGTGCCCTGGCACTCAAAGAGATAAAGCGTATCAAAGAATTGGATTTGACGGCGCATCCTGGCTTGGAATATGCACGAGATATGTTTCTCTTCTCTTTCTACATGCGTGGAATGTCATTCATCGACATTGCCTATCTGAAAAAGAAAGACCTCTCCAATGGCTATGTCTCCTACATCAGGAGAAAGACTGGTCAACACATTTGCGTCCGCTGGGAGCAATCAATGCAGGAAATCGTGGATAAGTATTCGAAGCATCCCTCNCCATATATGTTGCCGATAATNATTCGTCAAGACGGCACGGAGCGGNAGCAGTATCTGAATAAAATCTTGTTCGTGAACCGCAAGTTGAAANAGNTTGCAGCGATGGCAAAGATAGCGACTCCATTNAGCATGTACGTCAGCCGTCATAGTTGGGCAAGCATTGCCAAATCGATGAATGTCCCCTTGAGCGTCATCAGCGAAGGATTGGGACACGACAACGAGGAAACCACTCGCATCTATCTTGCAGCCATACAAACCAACCTGATAGACAAGGCAAACAACAGCATCTTGAAAGAATTGTAGGGGCTTGCCGCGAATACTCAGACTAACTCTTGGTAAGAGTTAAACAACGATTGCAAAGGTACAACTTAAAATTCAAACTCAACAACTTAGAAACGAAAAAAAGCGAAGTTTCAAAGCATTTTTCCGTTTTGTTTGGTTTTTGACAAATAAAAGTCGCTGTACGTGAGTGATATACCTCGCAGACCAACTCTTACCAAGAGATAGTCTAAGTATAACTCTTAAAATATAGTATATAAACAATGATGAATTCTCATTCAAATTCAAGGAACTCGTCTTCCTTATTGAGTAGATTGCTCACATTTGCATTNGCTGTTGNACANATATCTTGTCTGGCAGGATGCTCTANATCAGAAGACTATGAAATCTTTTCNAAGATTCAGGGAGTAGTGNCTGACTNTCAGACAGGCATGCCACTTGAAAATGCTTCTNTGACGNTGTTACCTTCGGGTTTGTCAAAACAAACCGATGTGGATGGATGTTATGAGTTTGACGAACTTGATGTGCAGCAATATACTATCACTGTGCAGAAGTCGGGCTATCAACCCAATCGCAAGACCATTACACCCATTAGCGGAAAGGTTCAAAAGGTTGATGTCCAGTTGATAGTTATTCCACAATAATATATACAAAGACTTATGAAAGCAATAAAATCACTTTATTTGCTTATCGCAACAATTCTATTTTGTGCATGTTCATCAGACATTTCTGAAGAATTGACTGTAGGAAGCATTGCTGGAAGCGTTTCCGATAAGACAACAGGCGAACCCGTTGCAACGGTAAATGTATCTATCAATCCTGGTGGGTACTCGACAGTTACAGGCAGTGATGGCTCGTTTTCTTTTCTAAACCTTGCAGAAGGCAGTTATAAACTGGCCATATCCAAAGAGGGATACAAACAGAGCAACCACACCGTGTTGGTTCATATCGGTGAGCCAACATCGGCACACCTGCTTATTGAGCGAATCCCTGCCGTCATAACATCTGACCGTGAATTGTTGGATTTCGGAGAGAATTTAACCACGCTCTCGTTTACAATAGTAAATACAGGATACACAGATTTAGCGTATAAAATCGAGACAGGACGTTGCGAGTGGCTCTCTGCCGACCCCGAGACGGATATATTGGGTTATGGCAAGACCGCTACCATTGTGGTGAATCTTGATCGTGGAAAACTGCCAAATGGGGAAAATGAAGCTAATATCGTTGTGCGCTCGACCAGTGGGAATGGCAATGTCGAAGTTAAGGTAGTGGCTGTCAACAATGCGAATGCAGCTGTAAACACACTTGAAGTTACTGATGTGGAAAAAGTGTCTGCAACTCTACATGGAGAAATTGTTAAAGCGGGTTCTCCCGCATATACCGAACGAGGATTTGTATATGACACGCAATCCAATCCCACGGTGTCAGCCTGCATTAAGAAGTTGTCGTCGCCTGTCACGTCTGATAAAAAGTTCACTTGTAAAATTAGTGGCTTATCGCCTGTGCAAACATATTATGCGCGTGCATATATTGTACAAAATGGAACGGTCGTATATGGAAATATCGTGTCATTCACTACATCACAATCGGTCACAACGCTTTCTACATCTGCGGTTACTCAAATTGGCGCATCTACGGCGACATTCAATGCTTCAATTCAAAATGCGGGTACTCCCATATATACGGAAAGAGGCTTTTGCTATTCTCAAAGTGATGTCCCGACAATTGCAGATAATCGCAGGTCTGTGAGTGGTACTGGTACAGGTAATTTCTCATTGTCTGTGGAAAACTTATCTTATCCTGTCACATATTATGTACGAGCGTATGCCATTCAGGCTGGCACACCAGTGTATGGCAATGTTGTTTCATTTTCCACTAATCAGATGGCAACATCTCTTGTTACTTCTGCTGTCACGCAGATTGGTTCGTCAACTGCAACATTTAATGCTGCAGTATCAGATGCAGGTTTACCAGCCTATACGGAAAGAGGTTTTTGTTATTCAAAAGACCATATCCCGACAATCTCCGATAACCGCCGGCCTGTGAGTGGTGCAGGTACGGGTGGCTTCTCTTTGGCGGTGACAAATCTTGATTATCCAGTCATGTATTATGTGCGTGCGTATGCCATTCAAGACGGAAATGCTATTTATGGTAATACAGTTCATTTTTCTACGGAATTTAATACAGTGTCCATAAGTACGTCAGCGGCAACAGAGGTTCAGACCACTTCCGCTAAGTTGAATGGTCTGATTACTAATGTGGGACAGCCTGCATATACCCAGCGAGGTTTTTGCTATAGCAGTACCAATTCCTCTCCTACGATAGCCAACGACAAAATAAGCGAATATGGCTCGTTTGCAGGTAGCTTCAACAAGACAATTTCGAACTTGTCGGCTGGAACCACTTATTATGTCCGAGCCTTTGCTCTGCAAGACAATGAATATGTGTATGGTAATGTCATATCATTTACTACACCGTCAGAGCCTTCGGTACGCACTAATTCTGTTACATCGCTTACAAGGGTGGATGCTCTTGGCGGAGGATATTTCTATCAATGGAGGGCGACATTCAATGCAACAGTACTTGCGGTTGGTTCTCCTGCATACAGCAGCCGTGGATTTGTTTATGGCACGACCATGAACCCTACAGTCGGCAATGGAACTAATGTGACATCGGCTGGTAGTGGAACAGGGAAGTTCTCTGCAACCATAGATAATCTTTCCGATATGAAGACTTATTACGTTCGTGCATACGTTAAGGTTGGCAGCAAGTATTATTATGGTGAAAGTGTTTCGTTTTCAACATTTTGATAATAAATGATATAAACTTAAGTATATAAATANCCAATTAAATTTTATCTATTATGAAAAAANCATTTGTATTGACAGNAATGNCTACTGCNATNTTGCTTGNATCGTNNGGCACACANAAGAACACTATGATGGCAAACAATTCTCGTTCGGTAAGTCCTTTTGGGGATGTCTTTGAAGTCCCTGCAGCTGAAAATGACACAGAAGAACATTTTGGTGCTACAGGCATTGCTTCTGGTTCGAAAGCCCGCATGGGGGATTTGCAACTCGATGCTCTTGCCAATGCGCAAAATATGATTCGTCAGAAAATGAAGCACGCATACAAAGGTGCTGTTGATGATTATATGGTTCGATTTGGCAACAATGCAGGGTCGGATATACAAAGTAAGTTAGAAAGGGGTGGAACACAAATTATTGATGTAATAGTCAACGATACACAAGCGTCGAAAGGTCCCTTCTTCTCGAATGTGGATGATAAAGGTAATGTTACTTGTTANNTAGGTATTCGCATTTCGAAGAAAACAATAGCGGATAAAATTACCGATTATGTTTCTGAGGATNAGGAACTCAAGNTTCGTTTTCAGGAAGATCAATTCCGTCAACGTATGAAGGAATCGTTCAAGGATTTTAAAGAAAATAAATAATCATGAAACATTATATTATAATGGTATTGGTGAGCTTACTGTTTCCGTCTGTTGCGATGGGGCAGTATGGCTCGTCAACAGAGCGTCCAGCATGGGTCAATGGATATTTTACCGAGAAAAACAATTCGTACATTGAGGTTGTTTCTGCTGTTGGATATTCAGAGGATAATGCTCGAGATAAAGCGGCACAAATTATAGTGGAACGGCGCAGTTTGGCAACAGGGCAACGTGCACAGATAAGTATTGATGGTGATATTCGTGTTAATGGTAGTGATGCTTTGACAGTTAAGTCTCGCATTATTGATCAATATACGGAGCGACTAGGGGCTGGGGAGTATCGGGTAAGTTTGTTGGTTCAAACTGCTAAAAATCCAGAGCTTAAGTATGAGCCAGTTTCAGTAACCAATAAGTATAAATTTTCACCTCGTGTATTTGTGCCAGGTATGATGCAAATTCACAAAGGTCAGACTACGAGGGGAGCATTGTTCATTGCAGGAGAGGTTGCTGCTGTCGGTGGTATTATAGCTTTTGAAGGATTGCGATCGTCGTATGAATCTAAAATNAAGCGTACGCACANTGCTAATGANATACAGAANTATATCAATAAAGCGGNTAACATGCGTAATATNCGAAACGNATTTATTGCTGGTGCTGTCGCTATATATGCGTGGAATGTTANAGATGGTNTTGNTGCTAAAGGTAAAAAGNATNTTGTGGTTGGTNGCNCCNATATGGCNTTCGTGCCTTATGTGGATTTGACATCGCAAGTGTTTGCTTGTAAATGTAACATTTTAATTTCGTGTAATCAATGAGGAATGTACTGATTCGTTTTATCGTTCAGTTGTTCCTCATTTTTTCCTTATTTGTTGCTATGCTGTCAATATTCAGATAGGTACAATAATCCTCCTAAAAAAGATGTAACTGATTTGTTGTGTTCGTCCAATAATTAACCATGTTCAATTTCAAAAAAATTAGACGATTTTTCTCTTTTGATAGAATAGTTGGGTACATGACTATTGCTGGAAGCCTTGTGACTATATATGGTGTAGAAAGGATTGACAATCTGACCGTTGATCTTAAACCTGTAATTGCAATAATCCAAAAGCAACAAAACGAGAAACCGAAGACAATTCGAGATACTGTTATTATGATACACAAGGATACTATAATATACAGAGATACGGTTCNTCTTAAGCCTGTCGTAATCCAATCTTCACAGAATTCGGCAACTCCATCCGTACANACAGAAAAGGANAGAGTANATAAGAGANNGAGTGATTTTCGTGTTCGACATCAGTTGCCATGAATCTCTCATGCACACTTAAATGATACTTACCGTAAAGCAGGGCTTCGAAGTGTAATTAAAATGTCTTTCTAAATTGTGAACAAAAGATGTTTCAAAACAAACTATATACTGTATGTGCGTTTTCATTAACACTATTATTTTGTTTATGCCATAGTTGTAATGAGGTACATNNTCAAANTTTTGATGAANNCAAGCGACGTGTACAATCCGATTACAATCAATATAAGTCAGACAAGGAGCGTAATCTTAAAGAATATCGCAATCGTATAAATTCCGAATTTGCGGATTTTATGCGTCGGACATGGCCCGAGTACACGCTAAAACCAGCTATGCCAGTGCCCGATGTGCCAGAACCTCCCGAACCGATTGTGAAAGAACCCACCACAGAACCATCGAACGACCCTGTGCCGTTTGATGAGGTGTCTCTTGCCCCCAAACCTGTCGTCCCCCCACAGCCTGTAGTGCCTTTGCCTGACCCTGTTGTGCCTATTAAGGCTACTTTTGAGTTTACGTTTTACGGGCAGAAATGTCAAATTCCGCTTGAAAACAAACATCGGTTTCAGTTGGCTGGTGTTTCAGAAGATGATTTTGCAGATGGCTGGATGTGTCTTTCGTCGGATGCGTTTTTGCCTGTCATTGCTCAATGTTTGGATTACCGAAGCAAATTACACTTATGTGATTGGGGATATGTGCGTTTTGTTGAACAGATGACAACGGCATTCTTTTCGTCTGCTCGATTAAATGAGGCTCGACTGATGCAGATGTTTATTTTAACACAATCTGGTTATAAAGTGCGTATCGCACGGATGGGTAATAAACTCGTCTTGTTGCTTCCTTCAAAAGATTCTATTTATCAGTATCCATATTTGAGTATGGGAGGTTGCAACTATTATCTTGTTAATTCGTCGTCTGGGCAGTCTTCGATCAAAGTGTTCAATCGGGAATTTCCCAAAGAGCAGTTTTTCTCGCTGCGTATTTCCGAGCAGCCTGTACTTCCTGTTGACAGAACCATGTCACGCCATTTGAGTCTGGGGCGTGATTCGGAGTTGGCTGTGGACATCTCGGTAAACAAGAATCTGATAGAGTTTTATAACGATTATCCTTTGAATTCACATTGGGATATCTATGCTAATGCGTCGTTGAGTGTGTTGGCAAAAGAACAATTGTATCCGATTCTAAGGAAAGCTATTGCGAACAAAAGCAATCTTGATGCTGCCAACATTCTCTTGCATTTCGTACAAACGGCATTTGAGTATGAAACGGATGATGAGCAGTTTGGTGGGGAACGTGCGCTGTTTGCCGATGAGACGCTGTTCTATCCTTATTCTGATTGTGAGGATAGAGCAATCTTGTATTCTGTATTAGTGCGAGACTTGTTGGATTTGAAGGTAGTTCTGCTTTATTATCCTGGTCATTTGGCAACGGCTGTATGTTTTGAAACGGATGATGTGTCTGGTGACCATTTGCAGATAGACGGCAAACGTTACATTGTCTGTGACCCGACATACATTAACGCAGATGTGGGTCAGGCTATGGGTCAATACAAGAATACTGCTGCTACTGTCGTGAAAATTTAGTGATAGCAGGAAAGCATGGGTAACTATTGAGAGCGTGATGTGAACTCTGCATATAGAGTTCACATCATGAATCTTTTCTTGTTTGTGTAAGGAACATGTTGTAATTTGATTCTTGACTGCATAAAAAAAGGGATGCNATTCGGCATCCCCTTTTCATAAATNTATCGTATATGATGNNTACTCNGCTGAATNATCAATTTTGCNCATGCGCACATAGGTAGCGTAGCGGTGCTGTGCTGCCTTCTTGGCGGCGTCGAAGAGTTCCTGGGCTTCGTTTGGACAAACCTTCTTGAGAGAGAGGTAGCGAACCTCGCCATCAAGGAATGCTTGGAAGTTATCCCAGTTTGGAGTCTTCGAGTCGAGTTGGAATGGGTTCTTGCCCTGCTCAGCGAGACGTGGGTCGAAACGCCAGAGATGCCAGTAACCGCATTCTACAGCCTTAGCTTCTTCTGCCTGAGACTTGCCCATGGCACCCTTTGCTTTGAGACCGTGGTTGATACATGGAGCGTAAGCAATGACGAGTGATGGACCTGGATATGCCTCTGCCTCGCGGATAGCCTTAAGGCATTGTGCATTGTCTGCGCCCATTGCCACCTGTGCTACATATACGTAGCCATAAGTTGACTGCATGAGACCGAGATCCTTCTTGGTGATGCGCTTACCACCTGCTGCGAACTGGGCGATGGCACCGATAGGGGTAGCCTTTGAAGACTGACCGCCTGTGTTGGAGTACACTTCGGTGTCAATTACGAAGATGTTGATGTCTTCGCCTGATGCCAGTGCGTGGTCGAGACCACCGTAGCCGATGTCGTAAGAGGCACCGTCACCACCGATAATCCATTGTGAACGCTTTACCAGATAGTGGGAGAGTTCGGAGAGTTGTTTGCAAATAGGGCAACCTGCGTTGCGACCTGCCTCAATGGCAGGAGCGAGTTTGGCTGCAGCTGCCTTAGAAGCATCTGCGTTGTCCTTGCCTGCAATCCACTCTTCGGCGGCAGCCTTGAACTCAGCTGGTGTATCGTCCTTAGCAATCAGCTCGTTGAGCATAGCCACGATGCGAGCACGCATCTTTTTGTTGGCGATGACCATACCAAGACCATATTCGCAGAAGTCCTCGAACAGAGAGTTTGACCATGCAGGACCCTGTCCCTTGGCGTTCTTTGTGTATGGAGTAGATGGGATAGAACCAGAGTAGATAGATGAGCAACCTGTTGCGTTTGCCACCATCTGACGGTCACCGAAGAGCTGGGAGATGAGCTTCACATAAGGAGTCTCACCGCAACCAGAGCATGCACCCGAGAACTCGAAGAGTGGGGTTGCGAACTGGCTGACACGTGGGTTTGCCTTGTAGTCAATGAGGTCTTGTTTAGAAGCTACGTTCTTCACGCAGTAATCCCAGTTCTTGGCTTCGGCGAGTTCACCCTGCTGTGGAACCATTTTGAGGGCTTTGTTGCCTTTCTTGCCAGGACAAACATCCACGCAGTTTCCGCAACCGAGACAGTCCATTACGCTTACCTGCATACGGAACTTCATGCCCTTGAGCTGTGCAGGAGCCAGCATGTCGAGTTTGGCTGCGTCGATGCCTGCAGCTTCTTTCTCGTCCATAACGAATGGACGGATGGCTGCGTGAGGACAAACGAAGGCACACTTGTTACACTGGATACAATTCTCTGAGTCCCAAGTTGGAACGAAGGCAGACACACCGCGCTTTTCATATGCAGCTGTGCCCTGCTCCCACATGCCATCTTCATAGCCCTTGTAGGCAGAAACTGGCAGGAGGTCACCATTCTGTGCATTGATAGGACGCACGAGTTTGTTGATGAACTCTGGGTCGTCGTTAGCCTCCACTGGGTCAGCAGGGAGATTCTTCCATGCAGGGTCAATATCGAGCTTCTTATACTCACCACCACGGTCAACGGCAGCGTAGTTCATGTTCACCACGTCTTCACCCTTCTTGCCGTAAGACTTCACGATGGCTTTCTTCATCTGTTCAACAGCNAGNTCAACNGGGATNACCTCTGTGATGCGGAAGAATGCTGACTGGAGGATGGTGTTAGTGCGGTTACCCAGACCAATCTCCTGTGCAATCTTGGTTGCGTTGATATAGTAAACAGTGATGTTCTTCTCTGCGAAATACTTCTTCACGTTATTAGGGAGGAAGTTTACGAGTTCCTCACCCTCGAAGATGGTGTTGAGAAGGAATTGACCGTTCTGNCGGAGNCCACGNAGCACGTCGTACANGCGGAGGTATGCTTGTACGTGGCATGCCACGAAGTTTGGAGTCTTAATCTGGTAGGTTGAACGGATAGGTGTGTCACCGAAACGGAGGTGAGAACAAGTGAAACCGCCTGACTTTTTAGAGTCGTAAGAGAAATAGGCTTGACAATACTTTGTGGTGTTGTCGCCAATAATTTTCACGGAGTTCTTGTTTGCTCCCACTGTACCGTCAGCACCGAGACCAAAGAACTTAGCCTCGAATATGCCCTCGCCGCCGAGTGCCATTTCTTCTTCAATGGGAAGAGAACGGAAAGTCACGTCATCGACAATGCCAAGCGTGAAGTGGTCCTTTGGCTCTGGAAGTTCGAGGTTCTTATAAACGGTGAGAATAATGGTTGGAGTCACGTCGGCAGAACCGAGTCCATAACGTCCACCGATGATGAGAGGAGCATTCTCCTTGCCATAGAAAGCATCCTTTACATCAAGGTAGAGAGGTTCGCCATTCGCACCTGGCTCCTTTGTACGGTCGAGCACAGCGATGCGCTTCACGCTCTTTGGAACAGTTGCGAGCAGACGCTCTACAGAGAATGGGCGATAGAGGTGTACACTAACCATACCATACTTTTTGCCGTTGGCATTGGCGTAGTCGATAGCTTCACGAGCTGCTTCTGTGGCTGACCCCATGAGGATGATAATGTCAGTTGCGTCATCAGCACCATAGTAAGTGAATGGCTTGTATTCACGACCTGTAATCTTTGAGATTTCAGCCATATACTTCTCTACAACTGCGGGCACCTCCTCATAGAATGGGTTGCAAGATTCGCGGTGTGCGAAGAATGTCTCTGGGTTCTCTGCCATACCCTTAGCTTCGGGATGTTCAGGAGAAAGGGCACGAGCGCGGAACTCAGACACCTTATCCATAGGCACGAGTGGACGGATATCTTCCATGTCCATTTCCTCAATCTTGTGGTACTCGTGAGAAGTACGGAAACCATCGAAGAAGTTGATGAATGGAACACGAGTTTCCAGTGCTGCCAAATGAGCAACTGCGGAGAGGTCCATTACTTCTTGTACAGAGCCTTCACACAGCATAGCGAAGCCTGTCTGGCGGCAAGCCATCACGTCACCGTGGTCACCGAAAATACAGAGTGAGTGGCTGGCGACGGTACGTGCAGATACGTGGAATACGGAAGGAAGCAACTCACCCGCAATCTTGTACATGTTAGGAATCATCAGAAGAAGACCCTGAGATGCAGTGAATGTGGTTGTGAGCGCACCAGCCTGAAGAGAACCATGGACAGCACCTGCTGCACCAGCCTCAGACTGCATTTCCTGTACGAGAACTGTGTCGCCGAAAAGATTCTTGCGACCAGCAACAGCCCACTCATCCACATGCTCAGCCATTGGAGACGATGGAGTGATGGGGTAGATGGCTGCCACCTCTGAGAACATGTACGCCACATGAGCCGCAGCGGTGTTACCATCACATGTAATAAATTTCTTACTCATAATAACAATAATATAATATATGTGTAAAAGTCTGTTTCTTAATAGAGGAATCCGAAGAGCCAGAGAGGAATCTGGTTGCCTTCGCCAACGTCACATTGATTGACTGCATAGAGAGCTTTAGCCTTGCTTTTCAGCTTGGTGCTGTGCTCTGCTATCTTGAACTCAACCTGTTCGTCTATGAGGAAAGAGCAGAGGTTTCCATGCTTGTTTACTTTATGGTCTTTCCAAAGGGTGTTGCAGAAGAATGTCTCCAGCACATCATGCTCGTCGAAACAACGAGGATAAAAACTATACATGAGATTAGAGTTATGGAGCAACACACGGGCTGGCTTCTTGGGAAATTCATCGCCTTTGCCATAAATCATGTTGACAAGACGGGCTTCTTCCAGATACTTGATGTAGTGCATCACTGTGGCGCGGCTCATACCCAGTTCCTGTGCCAACTGGCTGACGTTAGGGACACTGCTGCCGCTTGTTGTGAGCATATAGAACAATTGCTTGATTTTTGCCAGATACTTGAGTTCTATTTGCTTGACAAGCAGGATGTCGACCTCAATCATCATGTTCATGTTCTTCAACAGATTCTCGCTGTAGTTGGCTTTGTCAAGGAAGAAAGGATAAAAGCCATGATGAAGATAAGCTTGGAAGTATTCGCGAGGATTTACCTTATTGATGATTTCGGCGGCAATTTGTCGATGGTTTGAAATGATTTCGTCAAGTGTGTAAGAACGTAATTGCAAACCTGTGGAGAGATTCAAAAACTCCCGAAATGAAAACCCACGGAGATTATAAGATTTTACAATGCCGTTCAGTTCGGGATTCTCTTCTTTCAGACGCATGACGGGAGATCCGGTAAAAACAATCTTCAAACCTGGATATCGGTCATAACACTCGCGTAATTGAGCGCTCCAGTCAGGCTGCTTAAACACTTGGTCAATGAGCAATACCTTTCCACCTGAGTGATAAAACTCGCCAGCAAACTCTGTGATGCCGACGTTTTGGACGTAAAAGTTGTTAGTGTTAATGTACAGACACGAATGGTCGTACGGAGAGAAACGCTCTTTTGCGTACTGTAGCAGGAAAGTGGTCTTACCCACACCGCGAGCACCCTTGATGCCGATCATTCGGTCTTTCCAATTAATCTCGTCCATCAAATCACGACGCACGGGAGCTTTCAGATGCTCAACTAAATAGGCATGTGTACGGAAAAAGGATTCCATGTCTTTTTATATGTTGTTTTTTAGAATGTCATTGACTTTGTGTCGCCTTGGCTGTTGTCCATTGGACGAACATCTGAACACTTGGTTTAAGTTGTACGTGGACAAATATAATGTACACGTGATTAAAATTGCTGCAAAAGTAATGTTTTTATTTCTGAACTGCAAACTTGACTTTGCAGAAAATGCTTTTTTTGAAAAAAAAGTGTGATTTCCTTGAAACTTCAAGGGAAAGGCACTATCTTTGCATGCTTTTTGACGTACAAGTATGAGACAATTAAAAATCACAAAGTCAATCACGAACCGTGAAAGTGCTTCGTTAGATAAGTACTTGCAGGAAATAGGTCGTGAGGAGTTAATCACTGTAGAAGAAGAAGTTGAACTGGCCGCTAAAATCCGTAAGGGTGGCGTGGAAGGTCGAAGGGCCTTGGAAAAGTTGACAAGGGCAAATCTTCGTTTTGTGGTGTCTGTGGCAAAACAATATCAAAATCAAGGTTTGAGTTTGCCAGATTTGATTAATGAGGGAAACCTTGGTCTCATCAAGGCAGCTGAGAAATTTGATGAAACTCGTGGTTTTAAGTTTATTTCTTATGCTGTATGGTGGATTCGTCAGAGCATCCTTCAAGCATTAGCAGAACAAAGCCGTATTGTGCGTCTTCCTTTGAATCAAGTGGGTTCGCTGAACAAAATCGGCAAGGCGTTTTCCAAGTTTGAGCAGGAGAACGAGCGTCGTCCTTCACCTGAGGAATTGGCTGCTCAATTAGATTTGCCTGTCGATAAGGTTGCCGATACGATGAAGGTGAGCGGTCGTCACATCAGTGTGGATGCTCCTTTTGTAGAAGGTGAAGATAATAGTTTGCTTGATATCCTCAGTAACCCAGATTCTCCTTCTGCCGACAAGACATTGGTGACGGAATCGTTGCAGCGTGAAATCGAACGTGCGCTTGACACGTTGACAACTCGTGAAAAAGAGATTATCAAGATGTTCTTTGGGTTGGGTGAACCCGAGAAAACATTGGAGGAGATTGGTGACCGCTTCAATCTTACGCGTGAACGTGTTCGCCAAATCAAGGAGAAAGCCATCCGCCGTTTGCGTTCTCAGTCAAAGAGCCGATTGCTGAAAACATATTTAGGGTAATTCCTCCTGAGCTTTTCTGTGNGATGGNCATTCNAATGTGTATGATATGNGGATGAGAAGAACTTTAATACTGACATTGGCATNGTTACTGANGTTAGTGTCAGTGGCTNAGTCCAAGTCGCAGCCTTTCGNAAAGGGATGTGGTAAGGTCTATCTGTTTGGTGTGTGTCAACAACTGACAGATTCAATGGTATATATCACTTCCATTCAAGAAGTGGATAGCATTGACTTGGTAAAGCAAACTAAGTTTTTGCCTTTTCGTTCCGAGTTTAGTCTCCAGCTCAAAGAATACATGGAAGGGACTTTGCAACGGCGGTATCAGACGGCATGTGTGTTCTATTCCCCTAAACGTAAGAAGTTATCCAAAAAGTTTTACAAGATAAAGAAACGGTATTTGGACAATTCCTATATGCGAGTAGTGATGCTTGACGAAGCTCATTTCCGCTTCAAACACCCTTTGGATGCATTCTCGTATGATGAATAGCATTCGGACATCATCTTGGGCATGTTTCACAAGGTCTTGTGATAAAGTTGCAGCAGTGATTTATTTCATTGTTGCAACTTCTTTGTTTTTGGCCTGTACTCATGACAACAACGATTCTATTGAGGATATTCCCGATGCAGGTTTGGCAAAAAGTCGTACAGTGATGGTGTATATGGTTGCTGAAAATTCANTGGNAGACAGAGAGTTGAAGGATGATATAAAGGAACTTATTAAAGGACGGAACAGCTNGAATTTTCATGCGGGAGACCATCTGATTGTATATGTGNACGACAATGCTTTGCCTCGTATTNATGANATAAAGAAGGATGAAACTACGATGCAACTTGCAGATTTGTCTCCTGTNTGNACATACAAGGNAGATGTCNACTCTGCTTCTGCCGTTCAATTGAGGCGNTTTGTTCAATATGTCAAACANCACTNTCCTGCTAAGAGNTATGGTCTGGTAATGTGGTCGCATGCCTTGGGGTGGATTCCTTCTACTTATGCGAAGGACAAAGCGGATGATGGTGGAACAAAGAAGCGTGCCTTTGGACTTGATAATGAACAGAACAGCTATGATGGCCGTCTCAATGGNTATCAAATGAGCATTGAAGACATGGCTGCAGTGTTGGAGGCAGAAGGNGGGGTGGATTTTATCNTGTTTGATGCCTGTTTTATGCAGTGTATCGAGGTTGCTTATGCTATGCGGAATGCGACACACNACGTTATTGCTTCTCCTGCNGAGATACCAGGTCCTGGGGCTAATTACGCTACAATGGTTCCTGCAATGTTCCAAAAGGATGATTATGTTCAGCAAATGCTTTCTGCGTATTATACTGATTATGAGATGCGTAAAGATTATGGCATTGTAATCTCTGCTATCGAAACAGCACATCTGGAAACATTTGCTATGGAGATGTGGGGAATTGTTCAGAAGTATCAGTCACAGTTGATGGCTTTAGACAAGCAGTCATTGTTAAGCTATTATGTTTATGGCGCATGGGGGACGATTTGCCCTGATTATTTGGACATGCAGGGAGTAATGCGTACCGTGTTGTCTGAAACCGATTATGAACAATGGNAAATGAAGCTGGATGCTTTTGTTACTTGTCNAGCTANNGATTGGTGGTATTCCGTTTATCNGTATGGTTATCNTGGAGGTCTTATTGAANTTATCCCTTCGCTGTGTTGTGGTGTTTCCATGACAATTCCTTTTGTGGAATATGCAAGTGGTGCATCTCGATATGATATGTCGTTTCAAGAGTTAGAGTGGGCACAAATGGTGTGGAGTCCTTTGTCGGAAGGAAATGATGGGCAATCAGAATAGAATGGAGGGATATTGATGGAAAAGGTCTATTACGAAGTTGGTCAGCATGTGTATTGTGTACAAGGATGTGGTGGGATAAATATCATCACATTGTTGTCTTCCAGTGAACCATTCCGTCTTCAGGGTGTTCCTGCCAGACAGCAACCGTTGTTGTTTGATATGGTAGTAGATACGGACGAAGTTTCAGTTGAGGACGGACGGGAGATTGCCACGTTTGATGAGGGTGATTATCATTATCATGTGCGTCAGTTGGAGGATGGTTCATATCACATCGCTATGAACGCATTAGTAGGGCATATTACTTGTGTGTTGAATGCTTCTGCTGACTTCTCAAAGGTTTGTGTGCATCTGACAGGCGATGCCGAGGGATATGGAACGATGTTGAATTGTGCGTTGATGATNGCATACGCTTTTGCNGNTGCNGACAAGATGACGNTGCTGATGCACNCATCGGTGGTGAGGAAAGACGGGAAGNGCTACCTCTGTTTAGGAGTGAGTGGNACAGGCAAGAGTACCCATACACAANATTGGATGAAGTATGTNGAGGGGGCAGATTTGNTGAATGACGACAACCCCGTTGTTCGTGTTGGTTCTGACGGAGTGGTGCGTGTTTATGGCTCACCGTGGAGCGGAAAGACACCGTGCTACCGAAAGGTGGATGCACCCGTTGGAGCTTTCTTGCAGCTGAAGCAAGCCCCATCTAATTCGATTCGTCGATTAGGTATTGTGGATGCCTACGCCTCCTTGATGCCATCTTGTTCGGTTATGAAATGGGACCGCCGTGATTATATGGGGGCGAACGATACGGTGACAAAGATTCTCTCTTTGATACCAGTGTTCTTTCTGGAGAATTTGCCTAATGAGGCAGCAGTGCGCATGAGTTACGAAGCAATGACAGGAAAGCCGTGGAGACGTTGACAAAAGAGAATCGTGTCTTCATGTCGGAACTCGTTAGTTTAGTTCGTGAGGGACGTCGTGTGAAGATTGTGGCTCAAGGATATAGCATGCGCCCTTTCGTGGAGAATGGTCGAGATATGCTGGTGTTTGACTTCCCCCATTTCATTAGTGTGGGCGATGTCGTTTTGGCTGAATATACGGAAAGGCGTTTTGTCTGCCATCGTATTGTGCGGATGGAAGGTGATGTGGTGACATTGCGTGGTGATGGCAATGTACGTGGAGTGGAGGTCGTGAGACGTTCTGATGTGTTAGCGAAGGTGGTGCAGATAGAACGAAAGGGGAAGTGTTACGATTTGGCGACCTCGCGCAGGTGGAAGTGCTATTCCTTCTTGTGGTGTCGATTGTTGCCGATACGACGCTATTTGTTGGCTGTTTATCGACGTTTGTGAAGATAAAAGTGGGTTGAACGGAGACTATTTATGTCAATAACATAATGATATATGAGAATCAAGAACGGTTTTGAATTGCGAGACATTTGTGGTGAGCACATCATCGTTGCCTATGGGGCAGAAAATGTGGACTTCACCAAGTTGATTACCTTGAATGAGTCGGCTGCTTATCTTTGGAAACAAGTGATAGACAAGGACTTTAGTGAGGATGACCTTGTGCAGTCGTTGCTTGCTGAGTATGACGTGGAAAAGGAGCAGGCATGGGCTGACGTAAAGGATTTGTTGGCATCGTGGCAGAACGCTGGTCTGGTGGCGGATTGATAATTGATAGGCAATGGCAAAAGTAAAGATAGAGACATCGTGGCTTGAGAAACTTCAGCCTGAGTTTGACAAGCCCTATTTCGAGGAACTGATTCAGTTCGTCAGGCAGGAGTATGCCCAAAGGGCGTGTTATCCTCCGGGTTCGTTAATTTTCAATGCTTTCAACCTTTGCCCTCTGCCGAAGGTGAAGGTGGTGCTTATCGGGCAAGACCCCTACCATGAGCCAGGTCAGGCGCATGGTCTCTGCTTCTCGGTCAATGATGGTGTGCCATTCCCTCCTTCTTTGCGTAACATCTTCCAAGAAATACAGACGGATTTGGGCACACCTGTTCCATCCTCTGGCAATCTGACCCGATGGGCAGAACAGGGTGTGTTGCTGCTGAATGCCACGCTGACCGTTCGTGCCCATGCGGCAGCCAGCCATCAGAGGCGAGGGTGGGAAGAGTTCACCGATGCTGTCATCCGTTTGGTCAGTGCGGAGCGCGAACATGTGGTGTTCATCCTTTGGGGCAGTTATGCACAGAGCAAAGCTGTATTGATTGACAGCACCAAGCACTGCATCTTGCGTTCGGCGCATCCATCGCCACTATCTGCCTATCGTGGCTTCTTTGGCAATCATCATTTCAGCATTTGCAATCAGTATTTACAGCAACACAACGTAGAACCTATTAGTTGGTAAATTTATGAGAAAGATATACTTGACACTTCTTGTCGTTTTATTTACGTTTTGTACGACACAGGCTCAGCAAGCAGCGAAGTCCGTAACCATCTTTGGCGATAGCTACTCCACGTTCGAGGGTTATCTGATGCCCGAAACGAACCTGACATGGTATTTCCTCGACCGTCAGGTGAAGGACAACGATGTTGTGGCAGTGGAGCAGACATGGTGGCATCAGCTCTTGAAGAAGAACGGATGGCGGCTCTGCATGAACAACTCCTACAGCGGCTCCACCATCTCGTCCTCGGGCTATGGCAAGGCTGACTACAGCGACCGCTCGTTTGTCACCCGTTCTACGAATTTGGGCAATCCTGACATCATCTTCATATTTGGTGCCACCNACGANTCGTGGGTGCCATCGNCTATCGGTGACTATANATATAGCGATTGGACCAAAGAGGACCTCAAGTCGTNCCGCCCNTCGTTGGCTAAGATGCTCGACTTCATGACGAAGCGTTATTNGGGCGTGGAACTGTATTTCATCCTCAACAGCGAACTCTCCGATGCCATCAACGCATCGGTGTTCACCATTTGTGACCACTACAAAGTGCCTGTCATCGTGCTCCACGATATAGAGAAGAAAGCAGGACATCCTTCCATCGCTGGCATGAAAGCCATTGCCGAACAAGTGGATGCCTTTGTGCATCAAGGCGGTGCTCGAAAGTTGCAAACGGCTGTCACAAAGTTGACTGACCCCATCAAACAGGCAATACCTTCTAAGAAGAAAAAGTAAACTGATGATGAAGAAATTACTATTCTTCTCTCTCCTGCTGATGCTGTGTGTGTGCAGTATGCACGCACAGACCTCCGACTCCATCATGGCAGCGCATCTGCGGACGAGGGGAGTGAACATCTACGATGGCAATTCTGTCCATCTGCTCACCACGGGACACGACAAGTTCGAAGACCTGTTCGATGCTGTCCGCAACGCCAAATCATTTGTCCATTTGGAGTATTTCAATTTCCGTAACGACTCCATCGCAGGACTTCTCTTCCATCTTTTGGCTCAAAAGGTTGCTGAAGGCGTGGAGGTGCGGGCATTGTATGATGCTTTTGGCAATGCTTCTAACAATCAGCCCATCAAGAGCCACATGCACGATTCCATCAATGCGCTGGGCATCAAGTTGGTCAAGTTCGACCCCATCCGATTCCCGTGGGTTAACCACATCATTCCGCGCGACCACCGCAAGATTGTGGTCATCGACGGGCGCATTGCCTACACGGGCGGCATGAACGTAGCGGATTATTACATTGATGGTATCCCCGAAATCGGCGATTGGCACGATATGCACATGCGCATCGAAGGTCCTGCGGTGAACGAACTCCATGAAATCTTCCGCCACATGTGGTACAAGTCCACAGGCGAATACCTTCCCGATGCCAAATACTTTCCGCTGGGGCAACCGCAGCTGGAAAATCAGCGTCTTGCCATTGTTGACCGTCACACTGGTGTCACGCCCGATGCCATCCGCGACCTGTTTGCAGAGATGCTCAACACTGCCCAACATAAGGTGCTGCTCATCAATCCTTACTTTGTACCCACCCATCGGGTGCGGGAAGCCTTGAAACGAGCCATTGACCGTGGTGTGGACGTGCAGATTCTGCTCTCGGCCAAGAGTGACATACCGCTTACTCCTGAGGCATCCCATTATGTGGGCAACAATCTTGCCAAGCGTGGTGCCAAAGTGTATCTCTTTCACGGAGGCTTTCACCACACAAAGATTATGATGGTGGATGACCGCTACTGCACGGTGGGTTCCAGCAACATGGATGCCCGTTCCTTGCGCTGCGACTACGAGGTCAACACCGTTATTTTCAGTCAGAAGACAACGAAGGAATTGACCGATTTATTCAATGAGCAGTTGAAGTCTTCCACCCCCATGCAGAAGGGCTATTGGGGCACACGCTCCGTGGGCAAAAAGTTCCAAGGCTGGTTGGGCAACCTGCTTACCCCATGGCTTTGAAGTAAAACCGCAGATTTCCCCAAGAGGGATGTGAACAATACATTATATGAAAAAGTTCCTGTTACTTGTAGTTTTGAGTTTTTCACTTTGTGTGTCCTTTGCCGCCAACCCCAAGCGTGAGTTTCGGGGGGCATGGATTCAGTGTGTCAATGGTCAGTATATAGGTAAGTCGTCTGCTCAGATTCGGCAGATGCTCTCTGCTCAGCTCGACACGCTTCGGCAGTGTGGCATCAACGCCATCCTCTTCCAAGTGCGAGCCGAAGGTGATGCGCTCTATCGGTCAAGCTATGAGCCGTGGTCGCGCTACCTGACAGGCACGCAGGGACAGGCTCCTGCTGACGGATGGGATCCACTGGCATGGATGGTGGAACAGTGTCATCTGCGTGAGATGGAATGCCATGCGTGGATTAACCCCTATCGTGCCAAGACCAAGGGTACTACAGCATTGGCATCCAACCATGCTGTGATGCGTCATCCCGAGCGTATGTTTGAGTATGACGGGTTGTACATCTTTAATCCTGCCATTCCCGAGAACCGTACCTACACTTGCATGGTTGTGGAGGATATTTTGGAGCACTACGATGTTGATGGCATCCACATCGATGATTACTTCTATCCTTATCCCGTTCCTGGTGTTCCATTGCCCGATCAGGCTTACTTTGAAGCCAATCCGCGTGGATTCACCTCGATTGACGATTGGCGACGCGATAATGTCAACCTGCTTATCCGCGACCTCCACCATCTGGTGCGCTCTGTCAAACCGTGGGTGAAATTTGGGGTCTCCCCGTTCGGCATCTATCGCAACAGCCCTACAGGCAAGAACTGCAAAGAGGGGAGTGCCACTTCTGGAACACAGAACTACGACGACCTCTATGCCGACATCCTCCTTTGGGTGAAAGAAGGGTGGATTGATTACAACATCCCCCAAATCTATTGGAATCTCGGTACCAAGGCGGCAGATTATGAAGTGCTCATCCGTTGGTGGAACGACCATTGCAATGGGCGTCCGCTCTTCATCGGTCAAGATGTGGAACGCACCGTCAAAGGCATCGCCCCCAACAACCCCAACCAGCACCAGATGTTGGTCAAGTACGACCTCCAGCGTTCCATGCCTCATGTGCAAGGCTCTTGCCAGTGGTACGCCGCGGCTTGTGTCAACAACCCCGGAAATTATCGCACGGTGCTGCAACGCATGTATCACGCCACCCCCGCTTTGCAACCCCTTATGCCTTTTATGNANAAGAAAGCCCCTGGCAAGCCANGCCGTGTGAAAGCGAAAGTCAATNCGCAGNACCAGACGGTTCTCACATGGGAATCCNCCNAGGCAAAGAGCGAGATGGATCGTGCCCGGCAATTTGTGATTTATCAGTTTGCCAAAGAAGAGAAGCTGAATCTCAATAAGGCTGACCATATCCTCGCCATCACCAGCGCAAACACCATCACTGTTTCAGAAGCCAAACGTGGCACTGTTTTCGTTGTTACGGCCCTCGACCGTCTGCACAATGAGTCGAAGCCTGTAAAAGTGAAGCGTTAAGACCTCTACACGGACACCCTGCGCGAAATAATAAGCGCAGGGTGTCCGTATTATTATGCGCAGGGTGTCTGATTGTGGATGCGCAAGGTAAGGGGTAGGGAGATTGCTCTGTGAATGCCCTGAAACGTGTGGCTAATCAGTAAGTGGGGGGGGTAAAACAGCCTTTTTTATTCGTTTCCCGTCTTTTCCCTCATCTATACTTGTGTTTTTCTCAGAGAAAATTTATATCTTTGCAAAATATTGGTACAATGGTCAGGTGTCAGTCGTCAGTCGTTCAATGAGTGGCATGATATTTACACTCCCATTGATTAAGCAATTTTGTAAAGATTAGCTTAAATTTGCCAAACAGAACAACTCTCGAGTGTTGCTGAATGTCAGTGCATGCGATGGTGTTACATACAGATGGTTTTCTTTCCGACGCAGCCAAACTCACTTTTTGGCAGTGTCCCTCTTTTATTCTCTCAATGAAGTGATGGAACGGAACGANCTCCNCTGGTTTCCCATGCGCANCGCCTACGGACGAGACGANCGTACACTNAAACNCNAAGAACGGCTCGACAGCCTCAATGTAGAGAATTTCCTGCCCCTTCGTAGCATCTATGAACGCAAGTCTGAGCAAGATTACGAAAAGAAAGTCTTGCCAGCCATTCATGGTCTCATTTTCGTTCATTCCACCCAAGAGTATCTCACCGAACTGAAAATGACCCGTAGCGAGTTCGCCCCCATGCGCTACATGACAAACCATTTCTCACAAAGCGCAGACAACCCAATCCTCACGGTGTCAGACCGCCAGATGGAGAACTTCATCCAAGTGGCATCCAAACAAGACGAACGCATTCAGTATCTTGAATACACTGACTTCCTATCCAAACCNGGCAANCGTGTCCGCNTCACCGACGGCGACTTCANAGGAGCNGAAGGCACCANCAAGCGCATCAAGAAACGCCAATGCGTTGTTGTCCAAATTGAAGGCGTTGCCGCCATCGCCATCACTTTCGTCCCTACAGCTTGGTTGGAACTCGTTTAGCTCAATAGTGGTGTCATAGCCATATTTGTGTGCTTATATGTGAATTTATCGTAAATAATTATGCATGATAATTCTGCCAATAATAAGCGCATTGCCAAAAATACAGTCTTTCTGTATTTTAGGATGATGTTGATGATGGCAATAAGCCTTTACANATCCCGTATCGTNTNGGAGAANTNGGGAATTGAGGATTATGGAATATACAATGTTATAGGCGGATTGGTCATCATTTTCTCGTTCATCAATGGTGCGATGATAACCTCAACACAGCGTTTTTTGAATTATAGCATAGGGCTGAATGATGGAAACGAACTTCGGAAAGTCTTTAACGCCAGTCAGATAATTCATTTTGGTATTGCAGCGTTGTTGGTTGTTATTGCAGAGACTATAGGATTGTGGTTCTTGTATCATAAGATGTCTATTCCAATCGAAAGAATGGATGCTGCTTTTTGGACATTCCAACTCACAGTTGCTACAACTGCGTTCTTGATTTTTTCCTATCCATATAATGCACTGATCATCGCACACGAAAAGATGAATGTGTTTGCTTATGTGTCGATTGTAGAAGTTTTGTTGAAATTGGTTGTTGTGTATTTGCTTTCAATGTTTGACTATGACCGCTTGATTTTCTATGCATTCCTAATCATGATGGTACAAATCTCGGTAACGTTGATGTATCGGATTTATAGCACCAAACACTACGACGAGACGAAGTTTATGATGAGAGGCATTTCCAAAGGACTCTATGGGAAAATTATTTCTTTCTCTGGATGGAACTTGTTAGGTAATATCGCTCATGTTTGCTTGAATCAAGGTACAAATGTTCTTCTTAATATTTTTTTTGGACCAGCAGTCAATGCTGCAAAAGGAATATCAATGCAGGTGNAAAATNCTGTAAATCANCTATGCNCAAATTTTNAGNNAGCTCAAAATCNGCAAATTATCAAGNGCTATNNGGCGAAGGACTATGACTATATGCGNAAATTGNTATTTGCCTCCTCGCGANTNTCATATTACTTAACACTTGTCTTGGCTGTTCCTATCATCTTTAAAGTTGATTTCATTCTTTCCTTGTGGTTGAAAAATGTTCCCAATCTGACTGGATTGTTTGTTCAGTATGCAATGGTGTGTTGTGTCATTCAGGCATTGGGGCGTCCGTTATTGACGGGTTGCATTGCTACGGGGAATGTAAAGAAACTCATGTCTGTTCTTGCAACTTTCTTTTGGTCAGTCATTCTTTGGGTGTATGTAGCATTAAAGTTAGGAGGGGAACCTGTTGTCGTTTTTCAGATTCTTGTGGTACTTTACCTTATAGCCCATTGTATAAGAATACGAATAGCATCCAAACAACTTGGTTTTAGCGTTTTACTATATATCCAACAGGTGTTGCTGCCGATTCTGTCTGTAACAGCGGTGGTACTATTGCTAACATATGGGTTAAAGACTCTTTGGAATTCTGTGACGGTCGGAAGTCTCGGGTTTATATTGATGGATGGTGTGCTGATTGTTACGGCATGTTGGTTATTAGGATTTACTAAATCGGAAAAGGCTACTATTATTACAGTTGTTTATAAGAAATTGAACAAAAAATGATAAGGAATCTCGCAAAAATAATGCTTGGTTTGTCCATCCCTAATCAGAGGATAAACATATACAAGACGTTGTTGTTTAACTTTTTGGCATTTGGAATAAGGGGTATATGTAAATGTCCTGTATATATATATATGAATACGAAAATATACACTGTTGGTCGGATAAATATAGAGTGTGCATGGGAACGAGGGATGATAAAAATAGGACAACACGATTTGAAGTCACAAGGAGTAACAAAATTTCATAATCGTGGAGATATTACAGTTCGAGGTAATATGGCAATTGGTGGCTGCACTATTATTGAAAATTATGGAAGTATCGTTTTTAATGGGCATAATTATATATCAGATGGATCTTCCATTTTTATTCGCGACACTTTTGTAATGGGGGAATATACAAGATTGGGTTTTCATACTTTTGTGATGGATAGCGATGACCACTTTACCATTGATGTTGCAACAAGAAAGGTGGCGAGGAATAAAAAGCCAATAATATTGGGTAGGTATAATTGGATTGCGAGTAATTCCTATATAAAAAAGGGAGTAATAACTCCAGATTATTTAATTGTGGCATCTGCTAATGCTCTCTTGACAAAAGATTATTCAGATATCCCCCCCTATTCAGTAATAGGAGGAAGTCCGGCAAAATTGTTGAAATCGGGGATAAGGAGAATATATAATAGTATAGAAGAACATAAGATAAATCAGTTTTTTCGGAACAACACTGATAAAAAAGAATATGTGTATGATGACCTGTCTGAAATAGATGGGATCTGTTTGTAAATCATATGACAGGGTGG
>WFMB01000077.1 GCA_009177185.1 Bacteroidales bacterium | reverse complement strand
CCATCACCATCCATGTCGCAGATGGAGGCATCGTTCGGTGTGTAGGTGGCGTTATTGCGCAAATCCACAGGAGCTGCAGACAATGGTATCTGCCAATTCTGGTTGCTCCACGTCTTACGGCTCACCTCCGACTCCAGCAAGTTTCCGTCGGCATCATACACTTCCAACCGATAATACGACGAAGCCGTTCCATTCGCATCATTGAAGTTCGTCTTTCCCGTGATGAACTTCCCACTGTTCACCTTTGTGTTCTGCGTGGTCGCATTGGTGCCACGATAGAGCTTGAATTTCACGTTCTTGCCATCCGCCTCTCTTGCGCGCCAGCTCACCAAGTTGCCAGTGCCCATGCCAGCTCCACTGAGGCTTAGCGACATCAGACCTCGGTTCAACGGCTTGGCTGCCGGCTTCGGAGCGCGGTTGCTCACCACAAACAGCACTTCAAAATCGAAGACCTTTTTCCCGTCTTTCAAAATCTTGATGAAAGCCACATGACCACTCACCTCGACTGTGGAAGTGTAGCCATCCTTCAACGACAGCACGAAATCGGTCGGGTCGCCATACAACTTGGTGTCGTACTTAGCCAACCCTCCATTCGTCAAGTCTTTGGTCAAAGCAGTCAGGTTAATGCGCTGTCCCTCCTCGCCATAAGCGGCTGTTCCTTGACAGGTGATGGAGTTCACGAAATCAGCAGCCGTATAAAACTTCTCCACTTCACCCGTCAGGGTCACATTGCGAAAGGCGATGGACTTCNGATTTGCATTNTCGATGCCGTTCAAGTTCNATATATATAAATANATGTGATAAGCCTTNNAGTTCACACTCACCCCACTGAGCTGGTAGTCATAATGGCTGTATGCGTCCAGATTGCCCTCCGCCACTTTGTTGCGCAGGGGGGTAAGCGAAGCTGCTATCGTCGTTTCCCCCCCTGTAGCTATTTGAGAATACACACCGATGTTGCCTCCATCAGTGCCACACTTCACACCATCGAACGAAAGCCCCGTTGGTCGGAACACATAGCCAGAGGTCGGGGTGATGGTGAAGCGTATGCAGTGACCTGCTGTCTTTCCCGTCANACGGGTTTTCGGCTTGNACTCTGTGAAATAAGGGTCGTNTGCCACCGNCTGATNNCNATTTCCCGTATCNNCATCGCTTGCCANACGAGTAGCCGTAGCACCGATGTTTGCCCCCTCTTCAAAGTGGGCGGTCACCAGACTTGTAAAGACCTCGTCACCACTCAGAGTCACAGCCGACAGATTGTCCTTGTCGCTCAGTTCCCATCGGGCGGTAATGCTCTGCCCAAACGCTAAGGAACCTGTTGTCAAAGCGACAATCGTTAGTAAAAGTTTCTTCATGTTAGTTAATTTGTTAATCAATTTGTTATATTATTTTATTCAGGCTTTGCTATATGCTTCAAGAACCACGCTTTTCCCACAGGGAGGAACAGGTCGTGTCCAGCCGCGTTCAGATGCGCCGTGTCGTCCGCCCCCNGAAAANACTGCTTNCTGAACCGTGCGTCGCGCACCTTGATGNTACACNTNNNGTCGTAGTTCATCAGCACGGGCACATGATGACGTTTGCACACCTTCTTGATGACCTTGCACACAGGCGAAAATCCGGAACGGTCCACATACCAAGGCGTAACGTATCCGATACGCGCCTTTGGACAGTGCCGTTCAATGTTCGTCAGCATCACCTCCAGCGAGTCGGAAAACATCTTCAGCGAATCGGCATTCAGCTTCACCTTGTCAGCATCGTTATGACCAGCAATGATGAGCACATAGTCAGCATCAGGCGACATAACCGCATAGCGCTGCCACATGGCAGGTCCAAAATTCCACCTGCCATCGTGCGAACGGTCAAAAGCCACACACGAGCCATTACGCCCGTAGTTATTGTACGTATATCCCAGCCCTGCCGCCATCTTGGCGTGCCAAGCCTCTTCGGCTGGTCGGCGATGATTGGCCACATAGCTGTCGCCAAACACATTCAGTACTTGCTGTGCTTGCACTGGCACAGCCATCATCAGCCCCATCACCAGCAGACACTGGCTCAACTTCTTTTTCATGTCGTTATTCTTTTTTAGCGTGTTCCAACAGCTCTTTTGCCAGATAACCCATCCATGTCCTGCTTGGTTATTCATAACTTATGAACAATTATTCCAAACTTATGAACAATTATTCCAAACTTATGAACAATTATTCCAAACTTATGAATATTTGTTCCAAACTTATGAACAGTTATTCATAACTTACGAACGACTTCCAAACACGGTGCCTTGTCCCTCCCCTGTTGGCGGAAAGGGAACAGTGCTTCTTACTGATTGAATGACTGCAGACGCGCGATGTACTTGCCAATGATGTCATACTCAAGGTTCACCTGCGTGCCCACCTCAATTTGATGGAAATTAGTATTCTCGTATGTATAGGGGATAATGTTCACCTCGAACGAGTCATCTTGCGAGTTGCACACCGTCAGGCTTACACCGTTCACCGTCACGCTCCCCTTATCAACCGTCATGTAGCCTCTCTTCGTCATCTCGTGGTTGAAGTCATACTGGAAGCGGAACGTGTAGCTGCCCTGCTGGTCAGTCTTTGCCACACACGTTGCCGTCTGGTCAACATGTCCCTGCACGATGTGTCCATCCAAACGACCATTCATCATCATCGAACGCTCCACATTCACCTTGTCACCCACCTTCAGCAACCCCAGATTGCTTTTCAGGAGCGTCTCTTTCATCGCAGTCACCACATACTTCCCATCAAAAATCTTTACCACTGTCAAGCAAACGCCATTGTGAGCCACACTCTGGTCAATCTTGAGTTCATCGACAAACGAGCACGCCANCGTGAAGTGTACGTTCTCCTGTTCCNTNTCANTCGCTACAACCGTAGCAAATTCTNCNACAATACCACTAAACANAGAATCACAATTTAAGTGTTAAAAACGTGCAAAGATACTCATAATCCCATGAAATTCCATAACTTTGCATCAATTATCACACTGAAACATTAAAATAGATAAAAACATGACACCGAAACACTTCCTCACAATGGCAACCCTCGCCATCATCGGAATGCTCACATTCAGCAGTTGCGAAGACGACAAAGCCGAGTACCATGCTCCTGTGTATAAGGACATTACTTTCTCCCCTAACCCCTGCTACCCAGGCGACACCATCATAGCCACCGTATCCTATTCCAGCAAGGGCGCGAATTGGTACTACTTCAAACAGACCTTCACCCTCGATGGAGAAAAGGTATCGGAGAAAGTCAAAACCAACACCACACCCATTTTGTCCGACCCTCCCACATGCAAAATCAAAGCTCCTGCCGCAGGTGTCCACACGGTCGTGTTCACTGGTGCGCCCTCCAGCACCGTAGGAAACACTCTTTACCCAACTCCCGTCAGCATCACGGCTCAGTTGGTGGTAAGCGCATCGACCACACCCCCGTCTGACGATGAGGCTGAAGAAGAATAACAAACACTAACACCTAAAACCTGTATATGAGAAAGCTTATTTGTTCAGCAGCCTTTGCCTTAACGGCTCTCGCTGCGACCGCCAACCACCCCGACTCTGTGTGGGTGCGTCCCGACGTAAAGAATGGCACACGCGATATGCAAATCGCTTATTCCATCGACAAAAAACATTGGACACACATCTACTGCAACCTATTCGAGAGCGACTACGGTACATGGGGAAGCGAAAAGAAGCTCTACTACCCTGTTCTATACTTCGATGGACAAACCTATCGTGCAACCTTCATTCCGAACCCCAAGAATGCACAAGTAGCTGTAACCGAATCAGAAGATTTCGCCCTTTGGAAGCCACAGGATTATCCCTATTTATCCGAAAGTGAGTTCCCCAAAGTATTGGAGGCACAACAGAAAATATCAGAGAACAACGTCATCCGCATTCCTTACAGTGGCTTGGAGCATCTTTTGCAGAAGAAAATGTATGCTGACAACAATGGTGCTTGGGAACGCGACAACTTCATCGCATCGGGTGCCCACATCGCCACGAACGAGAACCCTATCGAAGCCACGCTCAAAGTGAATTGGGACGATCACAAAGCCATCTCTCCCAACCTAATAGGCATCTTCTTCGAGGNCATCAGCTATNCTGCCGACGGAGGACNCTATGCCGAACNCATCCAAAANCGAGACTNTGAATACACTGCCGNCGACCATCATGGCTGGANCNCGCAAACGGCNNGGAAACTNGAAGGNGANGGCACGGCNTGGAGCATCGAAACCGATGCGCCCATCCACAAGAACAATACCCACTATACCCACCTCAAAACCACCACACCTGGTGCAAAACTTATCAACGAAGGTTGGGACGGCATCACCCTCGAGAAAGGCAAGAAGTACAACCTCTCCCTCTTCACAAAAGGAGCTGGCGCGCTTCGTGTGAGCCTCATAAACGATGGCAAGACCATCGCATCCACCACCATGAAAGCCAGCAAGGACTGGAAGCAGCAGAAGGCGACATTAACAGCTTCTGCATCAGCCGACAAGGCAACACTTGTGATAGAACCACTTGAAGCAGGAGACCTTTCTCTTGATTTCATTTCACTCTTCCCACAGGAAACCTTCAAGGGGCATGCCAACGGGCTTCGCAAAGACCTTGCGGAGGTGATTGCAGACCTCAATCCTCGCTTCGTCCGCTTCCCTGGCGGATGCGCAACCCATGGTCAGGGCATTGATAATATCTACCACTGGCAAGCTACCATTGGCGACCTTTGGGAACGTGAACCTGCCATGAACATTTGGAGTTATCACCAAACACGTGGACTTGGATTCTACGAGTATTTCCTATTTTGCGAAGACATCGGCGCGGAGCCACTCCCCGTGCTTGCCGCAGGCGTTCCGTGCCAGAACTCATGGAAAGGCGGAGCTGGACAGCAAGGAGGCATCCCTTTTGAAGCAGACCTGAACGGCAAGCCGTCACCTTACACCTACATGGGCAAGCCTCTCACCATGGAGAGTTATCTGCAAGAACTGCTCAATCTCATTGAATGGGCAAACGGCAATGCAAAGACCTCCGAACTCGCAAAAATGCGAGCCAAGGCTGGACACCCCAAGCCTTTCAACCTCAAGTATCTTGGCATCGGCAACGAGGACCTCATCAGCGAGACGTTCCTCAAGCGATACCACTTCCTCATCGACGGCATCAAAAAGGCGCATCCCGAAATCACGGTCGTTGGCACGGTCGGTCCTTTTTGGCAAGGAAGCGACTATGAGTATGGATGGCGTGAGGCAAAGGCGAACAACATCCCCGTGGTGGATGAACACTATTACAACAGCATCGGCTGGTACTTCCACCACCGCGATTTTTACGACAACTACGCCCGCAACGGTACCAAGGTGTATCTCGGCGAATGGGCATCCAGAGGCAATAATGTGGTCAATGCCCTCATCGAAGCTGCCTATCTTGCTAACGTGGAACGCAACGCCGACGTGGTGGTCATGTCCTCTTATGCTCCGTTGTTAGCCAAGGAAGGACACACCAGCTGGAATCCTGACCTTATCTACTTCAACAACAAGGAAGTGAAGCCCACTGCCAACTATCATGTACAGCGTGCTTTCGGTCAGAATTATGGCGACGAGTACATCTATGCCGACCTGCAAGTCAACGGCAGCAACGACATCAGGGAACGGATTGACTATTCCGTGGTGAAGGACAGCAAGAGTGGCGACCTTATCATTAAGGTTGTCAGCCTCCTGCCCAAGGCATCCACCATGAAGATTCTGCTCGGCGACGAGGCATTAAAGGGATATGACACACTCGCAACCCTGTCTGTCCTGTCCAAGGAAAGCGAGCCTGACCGCCAGCGCGAATGGGATAAGAACACGACTCTTCCCCTCCGTGTCGGCAGCGAGTTCACTCTTGACGTGCCACAGTATTCGGTGTCTGTCATCCGCATCAAACCAGCAAAGAAGAAATGAACATACGTTTGGGAATGCTTCTGCTGTCATTGGCAAGCTTGGGACTTCATGCACAAGAAACGACTGCCTGCAGCACACTCTTCAAGCCTACCGATACACACATTCAATATACAGGACGCATCGAGGACTCCAACCCCGAGCGTCCTGTATTCACCTATCCCGGTGTGCAGTTGCGCACAGGATTTACAGGCACATCGCTTGCCATGATGGCAAAACCACAAAGCGGTTACTTCATGGTTGAGATTGATGGTAACGAAGCACACAAAGTAGCATTCCTTGCCGATAGCGTTGTCACCCTCGTTTCAGACCTAAATGATGGCATCCATCAAGCTGTCATCACCNATATCACNGAGGGTTACGAGCGACTGCCTGAGTTTCGAGGATTCATGGTAGATAAGGNGCACACACTNGCCCCTGCCACAAACGTGNCGACACGCAAGCTGGAATTCATCGGCAACAGCATCACTNGCGGCTACGGCATTGAGGCGGATTCAGCCCAAGCCCCCTATCTCGAAGAGACCGCTAACCACTACTATACCTATGCCGCACGCACTGCGCGCAACCTTGACGCACAAGCCCTTGTGGTGGCACGCAGTGGCATCGGGGTTTATCGCAACTACAATGGTCCGCAGACAGGTGACAAGGTAAACATGAACACGGAGTACCCTTACACATTATTATATAATAGTACCTACGCATGGGACTTCACACGTTACACGCCCGATGTGGTATGCATCAACCTTGGCACAAACGACACCTCTACACAAGGTGCCGACTCGCTCCTGCTCCTCAATGGTTTCAAGCAGCTCTATCATCAGGTGCGCAACCACTATCCCCACACAAAGATTGTGTTCATCTCTGGTTGCATGATGACAGGCAAAGCACTCTTCTCCGCCCGTCAAGCAATGGACACAACCGCTGCCTACGCCCACCAGCAAGGCGATACTGAAGTCTATCGTTTTGACTTTCCGCCCCACGACGGCAGCCTCGGCTATGGAGCATCTTTCCATCCCTCTATGCGTCAGCATGAGAAGATGGCAAACGAACTCACCGCCTATCTGCGCCAACTTATGCGGTGGTGAGCAGAGATTAAACTTTTCACGAAATCAATGTTCTAACAACTGAGACACATAAATTTATATACGCATAACCCAAAACTTTACCAAAACTTAATATGAAACAAATGATGAAAACCTTGCTGGCAGCAGCATTAGCTACAATGCCACTGTTCGCTACGGTGTCTGCACAGACATCAACTAAGGCTCAAGTACGTGCTACAAAGACACAAAAACAGCAACTAACCAAAGCGGCTACACCAGACCCCAATTTCTATATTTTCCTCTGCTTCGGGCAGTCGAACATGGAGGGTGCAGCCCGTCCCGAAGCTCAGGACCTCGTCAGCCCTGGTCCACGTTTCCTATGGATGCCAGCTGTTGACTACCCTGCTACCGATAAGCTTCCAGAGCGTAAGATGGGCGAATGGTATGAAGCCATCCCACCACTCTGCCGTCCGAACACAGGACTGACACCTGCCGACTGGTTTGGTCGTACCCTCGTGGCCTCATTGCCCGAAAACATCAAAATAGGTGTCATTCACGTCGCTATCGGTGGCATCGACATCAAAGGATTCCTCCCCGACAGCATCGACAACTATGTGAAGACGAAAGCTCCAAGCTGGATGAAGGGCATGCTCGAAGCATACAACAACAATCCTTACGAGCGCTTGGTCACATTGGCTAAGAAAGCTCAGAAAGATGGTGTCATCAAAGGCATTCTGATGCATCAAGGCGAGACAAACACAGGCGACCCACAATGGGCAGGCATGGTACAGCAGGTATATGACAATCTCTGCGGAGACCTCCAGCTGAAACCCGAAGAGGTGAACCTCTATGCAGGCAACATCGTGCAAGCGGAAGGCAAAGGTGTATGTATCGGTTGCAAGAAACAGATTGACGAGCTCCCCAAAACGCTCCACACCGCTCAGGTCATTTCTTCCGACGATTGTACCAACGGACCAGACCGTCTTCACTTTGACGCAGCTGGCTATCGTGAGCTGGGTTGTCGTTACGGAGAGGCTGTAGCCCGTTTCCTTGGCTATGAGCCCAAACGTCCCCACATTGACATGCCCAAGAAGATTGAAGTACCAGCCGATGCCTTCATTGCCGAAACCACTGTCCCAGGCAACCAATTCCCAAAGGTAGACAAGCAAGGACGTGCCTACTTCCGTCTGAACGCTCCTGAAGCCCGTGGCAAGGTTGTTGTCGATATATGCAATAAGAAGTACGATATGCAACCCGACGGCAAGGGAGGCTACATGGCTGTCACAGACCCACTGCCTGTTGGCTTCCATTATTATTTTATGAACATCGGTGGCGTGAACTTCATTGACCCTGCTACCGAAACTTTCTTCGGCTGTAACCGCGAGGCTGGCGGTATAGAGATTCCTGAAAGTACAGAAGGTGACTACTATCGTCCACAACAAGGTGTACCTGCTGGACAGGTGCGCAGCATTTACTACTATGCTCAAACCACCAATGAGTGGCGTCACGTGATGGTTTACACCCCAGCCGAATACGAACAGAAAAACAATGCCAAGAAGCGTTACCCTGTACTCTACCTCCAGCACGGCATGGGTGAGGATGAAACTGGTTGGAGCAAACAAGGGCACATGCAGCATATCATGGACAACGCTATTGCTAAGGGTGATGCCGTTCCTATGATTGTGGTGATGGAGAGCGGTGACATCAAAGCACCTTTTGGTGGCGGCAACAATCGTCAGGGCATGAGCGACTACGGCGCATCGTTCTACAAGGTTATCACAGGTGACCTCATCCCCTACATTGATGCCAACTTCCGTACTCTAACAGATAGAGAGCACCGCGCTATGGCAGGTCTGTCATGGGGTGGACATCAGACGCTTGACATCGTGATGAACAATATGGATAAGTTTGCTTGGATGGGCACTTTCAGCGGAGCTATTTTCGGTCTCGACGTGAAGACTGCTTACGACGGCAAGTTTGCCAACTCCAAGGATTTCAACAAACAGATTCACTACTTCTACATGAACTGGGGCAGCGATGACTTTATCAAGAGTGCAGACCTCGTGCAGAGTTTGCGTGACCTCGGCATCAAGGTAGAAGCCAACGAATCGAAAGGCACAGGTCATGAGTGGCTTACATGGCGTCGTGGTCTCAATGAGTTCATCCCACATCNCTTCAAATAAGTATTNCACTCTATAAAAACAAACAATATGAAAGAAGTACTTTACATCTTGCTCGACAACTATGCAGAACATGAAACAGCTTTCTTATCAGAAGCGATAAATGCAGATGAACAAGGTTTCCGCAAGACCCCCAAATACACAAACAAGATAGTAGCACCCACAATGGAACCTGTGAAATCAATAGGTGGGGTGCGAGTATTACCCGATTACAGTTTCAACACCATGCCAAAGGATTATGCAGCATTGGTGTTAATAGGCGGATATGGCTGGCTAACCCCTGTTGCAGATCAAGTTCTTCCCCTTGTTGAGAATGCCATAACTCAAGGAAAAATCGTAGGTGCTATCTGCAATGCTGCCTCATGGATGGCAAAGTGGGGGCTACTCAACAACGTGAGGCATACGGGCAACGGCATTGAGCAACTAAAACTCTGGGGCGGTGAGAACTATACTAACGAAGCAAACTATGTGAACGAGCAGGCTGTAAGCAATGGCAACATCGTGACAGCAAACGGCTCGGGACAACTGGAGTTTGCCTACGAATTGCTGAAACTGCTGGAGAACGACACATCTGAGATGATAGAACGCTATTATCAGTTCAATAAACTTGGCTTTGTCAAACTCTTCTCACCACGACCACGCTTCAAATTCAACACAATCGGACTTTTCACCACAAACAACACAAAAATGGTAGCTTTCTATCGCGACACATTCGGTTTCCAGACCGATTGGAATGGTGAGGATCCGAATGTAGAGATGCACTTGGGTGACAGCCGCCTCATCATGTTCCCACGTCTATTTTTCGAGCAGATGGTTGCACAAACGTTCCAATATCCACAAGGACTCAATGGCACGATGGAACTATCCTTCGATGTACCAACCTTTACTGAAGTTGATATAGAATATCGAAACGCACTTGACAATGGTGCTACTTCTGTTCTTCCTCCCACAACAGAACCTTGGGGACAGCGCACCTGCTATGTAGCTGACCCTGAGGGTAATCTAATAGAGATTAGTTCGTTTAACGAGAAATAAATGACAATTAAAAACAAAAACTACATATAGACATGAGAATCCTATTTATCTTAATGGTACTGGCAACATGCCTCAGCATGAACGCTCAGCCATCATCGTGGACAGCTGACAATGGTAACGGAACATTCACAAATCCATTGTTTTATGACGAGTTCAGCGACCCTGACATCCTCCGTGTAGGGGATGATTACTATTTGGTAGGCACAACGATGCATACGGTACCAGGATTGGTTATTTTACATTCAAAGGATTTGGTCAACTGGAAAAACATCAGTTATTGCTTTGACCGCTTTGATTTTAACGATGACGCATTTGCCCTGAAGAACCACAAGGAAGTGTATGGGCAAGGCATCTGGGCTCCAGCCATCCGCTATGCGAACGGACAATTCTACATTTTCTCGAACGTGAACGGAAAAGGGCTTCAATGCTACACAAGCAAGGATATTCACGGTCCTTGGAAGCATCACAACATGCAAGGACGCATTTACGACCTTTCTGTACTTTTCGACGATGACGGCAAAATATATGCTATCCACAATTACGGGGAGGTACGTTGTACAGAACTGAAACCTGACATGAGCGGTCCTGTGGAAGGGACGGAGCGTGTCATCATTCCTGAAGGAAACGGTGTAGGCGAAGGTCATCACATGTACAAAATCAACGGCATGTATTACCTTATCTCGACAGACTACAAACCAAATGGTCGTACCTTGTGTTCGCGTTCCAAGAGCATCTGGGGACCTTATGAGACACGTGTCATCTCTGCTGATGAAACTTACGGCTATCATCAGGCATCACTCACTCAAGTTCCTCATGGAGAACAATATCGCATTGGACATGACGGAACAAAATTTGTTTTACCCCCTGTGGATAAGAATGCAACAGCTTGTACCAACGCCCATCAAGGTGGTATCGTCGAAGATACAAACGGGCAGTGGTGGGCACTACTGATGCAGGATTTCCACTCCATCGGCCGTACAGTGTGTTTGATGCCGATGACGTGGGTAGATGGCTGGCCCATGATAGGTTTCAAAGGCAACTTCGGTCGCGCACCACGCACTTGGTTCAAGCCAGGTACTCAAACGGGCAAAGATTCCATCAAAGTACAAATACCTCATGCTCCCTACGTCCGCAACGACAACTTTGACGGCAAGCAACTCGGGCGCATCTGGCAATGGAATCATAATCCAGAAGACAATATGTGGAGTTTGAAAGGTGGAAAACTTCGCCTTAACACGATGCCTGCCGAACAGCTGATGTGGGCACGGAATACGCTCACGCAGCGTGTGATTGGTCCAAAGTCTATCACTACGGTTGAACTTAATGTGAAAGGTTTGAAGGCTGGCGATGTGGCAGGATTGGGTAACATCAACGTGCCTTGCTCATGGATTGGCATCGTGATGGGTCAAAAAACAAAGACCTACACGCTCCGCTGTTTCGAGCAACTGACGAACGATACCATTGATGTGCAGGTTGCTTTACCCAAGGGCAAAATTTGGCTCCGCAGCATTGGCGAATACGACAATGACCAAGCACAATATGCCTACAGTGTAGACGGGCAGGAGTTTAAGACACTGGGGCGCATGATGCCCCTCTCCTATCAGCTCATCACTTTCCAAGGTTCGCGCCATGCACTATTTGCCTTTAACACCACAGGTAAGAACGGTGGTGNCGCAGAGTTCGATAACTTTACGGTAGAAGAGCCTATGGCNGACCGCTNAAAAAACATCCCTTATGGCANAACCTTCCGCATTATCNACCNTGCNACTAATCGCCCTGCCATTTGTGACCCACATGGTATCCTCTACGACACGCACCCCAATGACAAAAACGACCGAACAAAGTTCCGTCTGATAGATAAAGGCTACGGCATGGTATCATTACAGTGTGTGGATGGCAGATACATAAAAGTGTATGGCGAAGGTCTAGCTGGCGACGTCCGTTTCACTACAGAAGCCGATGAGGCCGAGGTTTTCCTTTGGCAAGACTATCTGAACAAAGAGTTCATGCTTTATTCGCTGAAGAATCACCGCTACATTGGCAAGAGTCCTACAACGGGAAGCCCCTATTCCATGGATGTTGTGGGTCCTGACCCCGCCCGAAAGAACGGCAGCGTGTTCCGCTGGGAAGAGTAAAAACGTGAAAAACAAAAAGTGAAAAATTGCCACAGCAATGCTTGTTTAGTGTAAGCTTTCCATTGCTGTGGCAATTTTTCACTTTTTGTTTTTCACATGTCACTTAAAATCCGTAATTTTGTCGCCAAGAAAGCAGCCGGGCTGTCTGTCGCTGACGAGTCGAAAGAGTCGAAAGAGGAAAGTCCGGGCAGCATAGGGCATCCCACTTCCTAATATAGAAGCAGTCCGCAAGGGTTGAGTAATGCAGAAGAAAATAACAACAGACGCGATTAGGGAAGAATGTTAAATAACATATTTATTTAACATCTACCCTAGACTCACGACTGAAATGGTGAGAAGGTGAGGTAAGAGCTCACCAGCGGCATGGTGATATGTCGGCTGTGCATCTTGGGAGCTGCAAGTTCATGTAAACCACCGCCACAAGGGTAGCCCGCCCGATAGTTCGGTGGAGGGTAGAACGCTTGAGCCATAGGGTAACCCATGGAGTAGATAAATGACAGACACCGCTATTAGGTGGATATAAATATCATAATGTGAATTAACACATTACATTGACATCCTTCTAATGGCGTGTACAGAACCCGGCTTATAGTCCGACTGCTTTCTTCTTTGTATAAAATATGTTAAAGTCTTTGTGTACACATTAAACATTGGGAACTTAATGTGTTCCAAGAGGCATACTAAAGCAAAATGCAATGAATAAAAAACATTATGGAGTGATACTATCCTTGATGCTGACCAGCAGCATGGCTGTGGCACAGCAGACGTGGACTTTGCAGGAATGCATTGACTACGCAATGACCAACAACATCCAGTTGCAACAGAAAAGGATAACCGTAGCCTCTAACCATGAGGACGTGACACAGAGCAAGCACGCCCTACTCCCTTCGGTGTCATTCAGCACTAATCAGAATGCTTCATGGAGACCTTTTGCCGAATCTACCATCAACCTGACAAATGGTTCCATGACCACCAACCGCAACACCGTATCATACAATGGCACGTATGGCATCAATGCAAACTGGACGGTGTGGAACGGCAATCGCAACATCAACACCATCAAGCAGAACAAGCTCACAGAGCAAATGGCAGAACTGGATGTTCAACAACAGGCAAATTCAATCCAGGAGCAAATAGCCCAACTATACGTGCAGATTTTGTATGAAACGGAAGCCGTTAAAGTGTGTGAGGAAATCATCAAAGCCAGTGAGTTGCAGCGTGACCGTGCCAAGGTGATGGTTGAAGTGGGCAGTTTGGCACGTGTGGACCTCGTACAACTCGAAGCACAAGTGAGTCAGGACAAATACTCATTGGCACAAACTCAAGCACAACTGGCAAACTACAGGCTACAACTGAAGCAACTGCTGGAGATTCACGATACTGAGCCGTTTGATGTGGCTGTGCCCATCGTGTCTGACCAGATGGTGCTCGCCACCATTCCTTCCGAACTATCAGTCTATGAATCAGCTTTGGAACAGCGTCCTGAGATTCAGTCAGGCATGCTCAACATCCAATCATCGAAAATAGCTATTGCATCAGCCCGTTCTGGCTACATGCCCACAGTATCAGTCACGGCAGGCATGGGTACCAACAATTCGTCAGGACAGCACAAGTCTTTCGCAGAACAGGCAAAAATGAACCTCAGCAACTCACTGGGACTGACGGTTTCTGTCCCAGTGTTCGACAATCTACAAACTCGCACAAACATCCGCAAAGCTAAATATGCTTTGCAAACCAGCGAACTATCTTTGCAAGAAAAGCAGAAGAATCTTTATTCCACCATCGAAAACTATTGGCTCAATACCACCACGTCGCAACAGCAATATGCCTATGCAAAGGCGAACGTGAAGAGTATGCAGGAAAGCTATGACCTCGTGAGTGAACAATTCAACCTTGGGNTCAAAAACATTGTTGAGCTAACCACAGGCAAAAACAACCTCCTGCAAGCCGAACTGCAACNCCTACAAACAAAATANANNGCTTTGTTCAACNATGNCATGCTAAAATNCTATGCTGGCGAAGACATCAAGTTATAATAATTTACAATTTACTAATTAACTCCACAGAAAGAGTTCATAATACATATCCGAAATGAAAACANATAGTATATTCGCAGCGTTCACCATAGCAATCACTTTCACCGCATGCANCGAAGGATCCAAGGTGAACTACTCCACCACCCCAATAAAGANACAAAACATCAGTACCAGCATCACAGCCACGGNCACCATTGAACCTGTGACAGAAGTGGAGGTGGGTACACAGGTATCAGGCATCATTGACCGCATCTATGTAGATTACAACTCAGAGGTGCATCGTGGTCAGATCATTGCAGAATTAGACAAGACCAACCTCCTTTCCAAGCTGGCATCAGCACAAAGCAATCTCTCTAACACACAGTCATCACTCAATTATCAATCAGCCAACTATAAGCGTTACAAGACGCTCTTCGAGAAGGGGCTCGTATCAGCTAATGACTACGAAAATGCCAAGTTGAGTTATGAACAAGCTGTACAGCAAGTGAAGGTACAGCAGCAGAATGTACAAGAAGCACAAACCAATCTTGGCTATGCTACCATCACTTCGCCCATCGACGGCGTAGTACTCTCTAAGGAAGTTGAAGAAGGACAGACGGTGGCATCTGCCATGACTACACCAACCCTTTTTATCATAGCCCAAGACCTGACAGACATGCGCGTAATTGCAGACATTGACGAAGCAGACATCGGTGGTGTGAAAGAAGGACAGCGCGTCACCTTCACTGTCGATGCTTTCCCCGATGATGTATTTGAAGGTGCAGTCACTCAAGTGCGCCAACAGGCAACGACAGAGAGCAATGTGGTCACCTACGAGGTGGTCATCTCTGCCCCNNACGNCCAANTGNANNTAAAACNTGGACTCACAGCNAACGTGACNATCTNTACACTGGAANAAAATGGTGTANTGGCAGTTCCATCGAAGGCACTCCGTTTCACCCCCAATGAAGCCCTGCTACAAGAGGGCGAAAGCGTTGAGGACGTAGGTAGCCCCAACAAAGTCTGGACAAAAGAAGGCAATACATTCAAGGCACACAAGGTGGAAATTGGCACCAGCAACGGCATGCTCACAGAGATAGTGTCGGGTGTGGCAGCTGGCACAGAGGTGCTCACAGATTTCGAGATTATCGGTGGCAAGGAAGAAACCGAAGAGCCAGCATCGAATCCCTTCATGCCACGTCCACGCAACAACCGCAACGCCAATGGTGCAGGCGGCAACAAAACTCCGAATGCTAACGGTAATGCTCCCAAAAGATGAACGAACAGAAAGAGAATCGTAAAGTAGTCATTGAGCTTGACAACGTGAAACGCTACTTCCAAGTAGGCTCTGAAACCGTCAAAGCCCTGCGAGGTGTAAGTTTCAAGATATATGAAGGCGAGTTCGTGACGATACAAGGAACGTCAGGTTCGGGCAAATCCACCCTACTCAACCAGTTAGGATGCCTTGACACACCCACTTCTGGCGAATACTATCTTGACGGTACGCCCGTCCGTAAGATGAGCAAGAACCAGCGCGCCAAACTGCGCAACAGGAAGATTGGCTTCGTATTCCAAAACTATAACCTTTTGTCCAAGACGACTGCCGTAGAGAATGTGGAGCTGCCACTCATGTATAACAACAAGTACAGTGCCAGCCAACGTCGTGCCGCTGCCGTCAAGGCATTGCAAGAAGTGGGACTTGGTGATCGCCTCGACCACAAGAGCAACCAGATGTCAGGTGGACAAATGCAGCGTGTAGCCATAGCTCGCGCATTGGTCAACAATCCCGCCGTGCTTTTGGCTGACGAAGCAACAGGTAATCTCGACACCCGAACATCCTTTGAGATGCTTGTACTCTTCCAAAAGCTCCATCAGGAGGGTCACACCATCATTTTCGTGACCCATAACCCGGAGATTGCCGAATACGCTTCACGCAATATCAACCTGCGTGACGGCAAGATTCGTGAAGACACTATCAACACCAATATCAAATCGGCTGCCGAAGCCTTGGCAGCCCTACCCAAACCACAAGACGACTAACCAGTTGTGTATTGGGCGAAAGTTTTAAGAATTCCCTAAAACGATACATATAATATGAACATACTAAATTTGTTCAAAGTCAGCATGAACGCTGTAGCGAACAACAAGATGCGTTCGTTCCTATCCATGCTTGGTATCATCATCGGTGTGGCAGCAGTCATAATCATGATGTCTATTGGTCAAGGTTCCAAGGAGAGCATTCGCAAGGAACTCTCCACCATGGGCACCAACCTCCTTACCATACGACCTGGAGCAGATATGCGTGGTGGCGTGCGCCAAGACCCCTCTTCCATGCAAACCCTGAAAATGGCAGACTACCAGCGTATTCTGGCTGAAAAGAAATTTGTCAGTTATGTATCGCCCGAAGTAACGTCTTCTGGTCAGGTCATCTATGGCAACAACAATACGACCAGCACTATCTACGGAGAATCGACCGATTACCTCACCATCAAGCAATGGGTCATCGAAGAAGGTGTCAACTTCAACGAAGAAGACATTCAGAAAGCTGCCAAAGTTTGTGTGGTCGGTGCAACTATCATCAAAGAACTTTTTGGCGAAGGAAAAGAAGCAGAAGCCATTGGTAAGCACATCCGTTTCAAATCCATCCCCTTGCGCATTGTCGGTGTGCTCAAAAGCAAAGGCTACAACTCGTGGGGCATGGACCAGGACAATGTAATCATCGCCCCCTACACCTGTGTGATGAAACGCATTGCCGCACAGACGTTCTTCTCCTCCATCATCTGCTCCGCACTCACCGAAGAGCTCTCCGATGCAGCCATTGAGGAACTCACCCAAATACTGCGCAGCAACCATAAACTGAAGGCTGATGCCGTTGATGACTTCACCATCCGCTCACAAGCAGAGATGATGGAAACAATGTCCTCCACCATGGACACCGTCACCATCATTCTCGTTGTGGCAGCCGCCTTTTCCCTCCTTGTGGCAGGCATCGGCATCATGAACATCATGCTCGTATCAGTAACAGAACGAACCAAAGAAATTGGTCTGCGCATGGCTGTAGGAGCCACAGGCTTAGTCATATCGCTCCAGTTCCTTATTGAATCCGTACTCATCTCGCTCACAGGCGGACTTTTGGGCATCTTGCTCGGTAGCCTAATCAGCAATTTCGTCGTTCCGCTCATTGGCATGCCTTCCAGCATCCCTGCGTGGTCCATCTACGTATCTTTTGCCGTCTGCACCTTCATTGGAGTCATCTTCGGCTACATCCCTGCACGCAAGGCTGCCAACATGGATCCAATCGAAGCTATCAGACACGAGTAGCAAGCCCATACATCAGGCGATTTTCAAACCCAAACATTCACATGAAACCTATCCTCCATATCATCGCGTTAGCCCTACCCCTCTGGGGTCAGGGCAACCTTCTTCATGCACAGTCGCTTAAAGACATCTTCTTCAAGATGCCACAAGAACTCTGTCCTGCCCTGTCGGAATACAACCGATTGGAACTCATCGACAATCAGAAGAACAACAAGCCGATGCAGACACGTAATGTCTTCAAAACCTTCTCCAAGATGGAAGCACTCACCGATGACTATGCCCATCTTGTCGTGTCCAAGAATTCAGAAAAGACTATCAAGCTACTCAACCGCAGCGAAGAGCCTCCCATCATCATGGTTATCAGCACCGTCTTTGCCGACAGCATCCCTGATGCCTCTGTCTCGTTCTACACCACTGAATGGCAACCACTCGACGCAGCTCGCTTCGTCAGTGCCCCCACTTCAAAAGATTTCCGTCACATCAGCGTCAACCCTGAAACAAACGAGCTGACTATCACAACCCACTATCCCCTGTCCCTCCGCTTCAACAACTGCGACCAACCCCAAAAGCCTCACCCCCTCACAAATACCTACCGCTGGTCGGCAGACGAAGCCCGATTTATTCATCAGGACTAATCACCCTAAGCGCACACGGTGCGCACCCTTTTTCATCCACCCTGCACATAATAAAACGAACACCCTGCGCCTGTTATATACCTTACGGTGAGCATAACAGATAGCGCAGGGTGTTCGTTTTCGTTAGTTTCGAGTTGTTAATCCTATCGGATAAAGAGGAGTTCTCGATACTTTGGCAGCGGCCATACCTCGTCATCGACAATGGTCTCGAGCTTGTCCACATGATAGCGAATCTCCTCAAGAAGAGGTGCTACGGTGTCATGGTAGGCAATGGCTTTCTCACGCTCAGACTCAATGCGGTTGGCAATCTTGCGAGCCTCAACCATCTTCTCCACATTCTCTATGATGAAACGCTCGTGGTCAGAGATTTTCTCGATGAGGTGAAGGTTCTCCTTAGAAATCTTCTGTGCCTTGTCAGCAGGGAAGATGTCCTGTACTTTGTGTACATTGTCAATGAGCACTGACTGGTATTTCGTCACCACAGGAATGATGTGATTAAGACAGAGGTCACCAAAGATACGCGACTCAATCTGTATCTTCTTCGTGTATATCTCCCACTTGATTTCGTTGCGAGCCTCCAGCTCCAGACGTGTCATCACATGGGTGCTCTCAAACATCTTGACGGACGACTCCTTCAAATAGTTGTCAAATACGAGAGGAGCAGAGTTTTCACAATCAAGTCCACGACGGGCAGCTTCGGCTTTCCACTCGTCGCTGTAACCATTGCCGTTAAAGATGATGGGCTTGATGTGCTTGATGTCCTCACGCACAACCTTGAGGATAGCGGCTTCCTTGGCTTCGCCTTGCGCCATGAGGGCATCGACACGCATCTTGAAGTCAACCAATGCTTCTGCCATTGCAGAGTTGAGCAAGAGCATGGCAGATGCACAGTTGGCCTCACTGCCCACGGCACGGAACTCGAAACGGTTGCCCGTGAACGCGAAGGGCGACGTGCGGTTGCGGTCAGTGTTATCAATGAGCAGTTCAGGCACAGAAGGCAGATCGAGTTTGAAGGCCTTCTTGCCAGCTACGGAAAGGTCATTGTCATCAGCCTTCTCCACATGCTCAAGCAAACTGGTCACCGTTTTGCCGAGGAAGGAAGACATAATAGCAGGAGGTGCCTCGTTTGCTCCCAATCGGTGGGCATTGGTAGCACTCATGATGGAAGCCTTCAACAATCCATTATGGTCATACACCGCCTTCAGCGTTTCCACCGTAAAGACCACAAAGCGCAGGTTGTCCATGGCAGTTTTGCCCGGAGCATGCAGGAGCGTTCCCTTGTCGGTTGCCAACGACCAGTTGCAATGCTTGCCAGAGCCATTCACACCCTTGAAAGGCTTCTCGTGCAAAAGGCAACGGAAGCCATGCTTGCGTGCCACACGCTTCATAATAGCCATCATGAGCATATTGTGGTCAACGGCCAAGTTGGTTTCCTCAAAGATGGGAGCCAACTCAAATTGGTTCGGTGCCACCTCGTTATGACGCGTCTTACAAGGCACGCCAAGTTGCAGTGCCTGTATCTCAACATCCTTCATGAACTCCTCCACACGAGCAGGAATGGAACCAAAGTAATGGTCGTCCATCTGCTGGTTCTTAGCCGAGTCGTGCCCCATGAGTGTTCTGCCCGTCATCACAAGGTCTGGACGAGCGGCAAAGAGCGACTCGTCAACAAGGAAGTNTTNCTGCTCCCAACCAAGNTTNGAGATGACCTTCTTCACATCGGGATAAAAATACTGAGCCACAGCCGTAGCAGCCTTATCAACGGCATAGAGCGACTTCTTGAGCGGCACCTTGTAGTCAAGAGCTTCTCCTGTGTAGGAGATAAAGATAGTGGGAATCATCAGCGTGTCACCAATGATGAAAACGGGCGATGTTGGGTCCCATGCGGAATAACCGCGTGCCTCGAAGGTTGAACGGATGCCACCAGAAGGAAAAGAACTGGCATCAGGCTCTTGCTGCACAAGCAGCTTTCCTTCAAACTCTTCCATCATACCGCCCTTCCCATCGTGCTCCACAAAGCCATCATGCTTCTGCGCCGTACCTTCCGTAAGTGGCTGAAACCAATGAGTATAGTGGGTGACACCATTCTCAATAGCCCAAGTCTTGATACCTTGTGCCACAGCGTCAGCGATGGCACGGTCGAACGGAGCGCCATTGTCGATGNCATCACACATTTTNCGATACACATTGGCAGGCAGNTATTTNTACANCTTCTCTNTGTTGAAGACATACTTACCAAANTNCTCACNGGGGCGTTCCTNGGGTTGTTCCACATACACAGGAGCACGCTTAAACNCNTCNTCCACANCCTTAAATCTAAGTCTTGCAGCCATAATCTAATGTCTGTTTGTTACAATTTAAGTACAAAGATATAACATTTCCATAAGAAAACATTGCTTGATACAAAACAAATCCCTAATTTTGTGTCACTAAAGCCTGACTCATGGACAATAAGAAGGATGCAACCATCACCGAAAAGGAGATAAAAGAAGATCTCCGCTACTTGCAACTGCTCGCGCAGAGCTACCCCAACGTGGCCGAAGCCAGCTGCGAGATTATCAATCTCGAAGCCATTCTAAACCTACCTAAGCCGACCGAGCATTTCATCAGTGACCCCCATGGCGAAAGCGACGCATTCAATCACGTGCTGCGCAACGCATCGGGCTATGTGAAACGGAAGGTGGAAGAGATTTTTGGTCCTACCCTCCGTCTTTCAGAGAAGCAGGAACTCTGTACCCTCATCTACTACCCCGAAGCCAAACTCCAGCGCATCAAGGCAGCAGAGAGCAATATGGAAGACTTCTACATCATCACCCTCAACCAGCTCATCAAGGTGTTAAGAGAGGTAAGTTCCAAATATACACGCAGCAAAATCCGCAAGGAGTTGCCAGATGAGTTCGGCTACATCATAGAAGAGCTGTTGCACGAAAGCCACAGCGGCGTGGGCGAGAAGCGGCATCAATACTACAATGTGATTGTGCAGACCATCATCGAGACACAACGAGCCGACCATTTCATCGTGTCCATCTGCAACCTTATCCAACGCCTTGCCATCGACCGTCTACACCTATTGGGCGACATCTTCGACAGAGGTCCTGGAGCGCATCTCATCATGGAGACACTGATGAACTACCACCACTTCGATATCGTGTGGGGCAACCACGACATAGAGNGGTTCGGAGCAGCGGCAGGCAACAGAGCNTGCATTGCCAATGTGCTGCGCNNCTCACNCCGATATGGAAACCTCACCACCCTCGAAGACGGCTACGGCATCAACCTCCTACCACTGGCAACCTTTGCGATGGAGACCTATAAAGACGACCCCTGCAAACTATTTGCCGCAACCGAACTGAACAAAGAAAGCCAGCACGACAAGAAGACGAATCGCCTGATTGCGCAGATGCACAAAGCCATCACCATCATCCAATTCAAAGAAGAAGCTCGTATCATCGACCGACATCCAGAATTTGACATGGCTGGACGCAAGATGCTTGAGCACATCTACTTTCAGAACGGCACCTGCTTTATCGACGGCAAAGAATATGAAATGCTGGACACGTTCCTGCCCACCGTCGATAAGGAAAAGCCAAACACATTGAGCGAAGAAGAAGAGATGCTGATGGCAAAACTGGAACACTCCTTCCGCACCAGCGACAAGCTGCAACGCCACATCCAATGCCTGTTGGCACACGGCGGCATGTACTCCATCGCCAACAGCAATCTGATGTATCATGCCACGGTACCGCTCAATTCCGATGGTTCGTTGAAGGAAGTAGAAATCAACGGCAAGAAATACAAGGGCATGGCACTGATGAAGAAGACGGGACATCTGGTGAGAGAAGCTTTCAATGCCGACACCCCCAAGNNACGGAAGAACTACNCCAAGGACTANATNNGGTATCTGTGGTGCGGNAAAGANTCCCCNCTCTTCGACAAAGACAAGATGACCACCTTTGAACGATACTTCATCAAAGAGAAGTCAACACACAAAGAAACAAAAGGTTACTACTACAAATACAACAACGAAGAGAAGACCGTCGATATGATTCTTGACAACTTTGGCGTGACGGGAAAGCATCGCCACATCATCAACGGACACACCCCCGTGAAGGTGCTCAAGGGCGAGACCCCCATCAAAGCCAACGGCAAGCTCCTCGTCATCGACGGAGGTTTCTCACGAGCCTACCAGCCCGAGACTGGCATTGCTGGCTACACCCTCACCTTCCACAGCCGAGGGCTTGACCTCGTGCAGCACCAGCCTTTCCGCTCGGCCGAAGATGCCATCCAAAACGGCGACGATATTAAAAGTTCCACACAGATTGTNGAACNGAGTTCACANCGCATGTATGTNAAGNACACCGACAAGGGNANNGTGCTCCGCACCAAGGTAGAAANCCTGAAACGACTNCTCTATGNNTACAGAAANGGATTCATCAAGGAAGTCAGAAGTTAAGAGCCACAATGCGCAAACAAAAACAACACCCTCAAAAACAACGTATATGAAAAAATTACTACTCATGACCGCCGTTGCCATCGGTTGCATCAGCGCATCAGCACAAGGAACACTTACGCTGAACACCTACAAAGGCACAGACATTTCAAAGTACGCAGGACGAACCATGAACGTATCGGTCAGCCGCTACATCTTCAATGGCTGGAACACTATCTCGCTCCCCTTCTCCATGACAGAAGCGGCTGTGAACGAAGCATTTGGCAAGGACTGCAAGCTGGAAAGACTGGCAGGTGTGGAAAATGACGGACAAAACATCAAACTGAACTTTCAGAACTGCAAGTCTGAAGGTCTCAAAGCCAATGTGCCCTACATCCTGTACTACACAGGCGAAACAGGCACAAAAAAGATTGTGACAGAGAATGTGGCTGTGGCAGACGACGCAGCAACCCTCACCTTCACTGCCGAAGGAACTGGAGAGACCGTGACCATGGCATGCGCCAAACAGCACAAGAGCGCAGAAGGACTTTACGGCATTTTGGCAAAAGACAATGCCGAAGCAGCCTTCGTCAACGTCAACGACATCAACAGCGGCTTCTATGCCACCCGTTGCTNCATCCAACTCTCCAACNGCAACTCCACNCTGTTATCCACCAACCACATTTCANATGGTGTAACAAGCATCAATGCCATTGCCAAACCTGACGAGACCATTGATGTTTACAACATCTCTGGTGTGAAAGTTGCCAGCCAAATCAAAGCCGCCAAAGTAAATAACCTCCAAAAGGGAATCTATGTTGTGAAAGGCAAAAAAGTACTGATAAAGTAAACAAGCCTACACCATACACCACGCAGGGCTGTGAACGGAATTATTCCCGTTCACAGCCCTAATTGTTTAACAACTCATCTATGTTTCCTGACTGAATAGCAGGGATTGACTTTTGAATGCTGTCAACCGACCAATTCCACCATTGCAACTCCAGCAGCCGCTCAATCACCTCAGGCGCAAACCGTTTGCGTATTTCCTTTGCAGGCACGCCACCGACGATAGAATACGGCTCAACATCTTTGGTTACAACGGCTCTTGCACCTATGATTGCACCGTCACCAATCGTTACGCCAGCCATAATGACAGCATCATAACCAATCCACACATCGTTGCCAATGACAATATCCCCCTTGTTATCCCACGCTGTTGCCACTTCCGAGATGGACAAATTCCATTCCTCGAAGAATAACGGGAAGGTATAGGTGGAAAGCGACTTCAACGAATGGTTGGCACAGTTGAATATGAACTTTGCCCCACAGGCAATGGAGCAGAACTTCCCGATTATCAGCTTATCGTGATTGACAGGATAATGATAGAGCACATTGTTCTTCTCGAAATCACACGGGTCATTCACAAAATCGTTATAAATAGTGAACGCTCCAACCTCTATTGTAGGACGCGTGACAACCGATTTAAGATATACAGTCTGCCTGTCACCTGTCCGAGGGTAAACCCTACTGCTGTCCATAATCACAAATCTTTACATTTAGCAAGCACAAAGGTACGGAATTTTCTGTATAGCGAATGATTTCTACAAGTTTTTTGATACCCAATTAGCAATAATCACCCCTGCTCAGGATAAGACAAGCCTGCTTTATCCCCCCGAAAGGANAGTCTGCCACANGCCATCAGGCACTTCGGCGTGCGGTGTGGTTTCACAACCTCAAAATCGGAGTCCCCGACTCCGACCGACCGATGTCCCCGACTCCGATTGGTCGGAGTCGGGGACATCGATTTTACCCACAAAACAAAATAATCCCCAACCAAAGGCAATCGCCTGCTTGGTTGGGGATATTTGTCAGAAGCCGACAAAAGGCTTATGTGTAGAGGTTGACAGAGGACGCCTCCGTCATCATGTCATTTTATGAGCGAAGTGAATGCGGCAGGATAAGGTGTCTCGAACTTGAGGGACTCGCCTGTGATAGGATGGCGGAAGGCAAGACGAAAAGCATGGAGGCAAATGCGACCAACAGGGTTAGAACGGTTGTCATAAGCCTCAACGGTGCTGCCATACTTGTTGTCGCCCACAATGGGGTGATGAAGGTCTTGCATGTGGACACGTATCTGATTCTTGCGACCAGTCTCCAGCTTGAGTTCCACCAACGAGTAGCCATTCTTGCGTTTCATGGTTCGATAGTTCGTGACGGCATATTTCCCACCATTGTCAATGACGCTGGAATAGGTGACAAACATTTTGTTGTCGGTGAGCCATGAAGTGACGGTGCCATGGTCTTTTTCCATGCTACCCTGCACGACGGCGATGTAGCGACGGTCGGTAACGATGTCTTTCCAGTTGTCGGTAAAGGTCTTTTGAATATCGCGTCGCTTGGCAAAGAGAATCAAACCAGACGTGCCTTTGTCAAGACGGTGGACGGTATGGACAGCAAATCGTTTGTTTTGGCGCTTCACATACTCATCAAGAATGGACTTGACGTTCTCGCGGCGATCGCCTGGCAGGGCGTTGGTCAAGATGCCTTCTTTCTTCTCTACAATGATGATGAAGGCATCTTCGTAGACAAGACGCACCCATCTGCTGGTAAGGGCGTGTACATGACGGCTTTTGGAAATCTGCACCAGTTGTCCGGGCTTCAGAGGATGGTTGTACTGGGTGACTATCTCCTTATCGACATACACCATGCGCTGGCTCAGCAGTTCTTTGGCACGGGTGCGTGAGATTCCTGCAATGCGAGTCATAAGGAACTGCATCAATTCAACAGGTTCATTGACAGGATAATTGGTATAGTGGTTGGCTGCTTTATAATCGGAGTATTTGTTCATCGTTGGGAGTGGAAAATGAATAATTAAAAGTGGGTGAGAAATTTATGATGAGACATGAAAAGTTACGAACGCCTTTCGAGCAGAACGACGTTTTCAACGTGCTGCGTGTGGGGGAACATATCGACGGGTTGCACACGGGTGACTTGATACTCGGCATCGAGCAACTGGAGGTCGCGTGCCTGTGTGGCTGGATTGCAACTCACATAGACAATGCGACGTGGGGCGGCAAAGAGAATTGTGTCGATGACATCCTGGTGCATGCCTGCACGTGGAGGGTCTGTGATGATGACATCAGGACGACCATGTTCTTCGATGAAGTCCTTGTTGAGAATATCTTTCATGTCACCTGCAAAGAAAAGGGTGTTGCCAATACCATTGATTTGCGAGTTGACCTTGGCATCTTCTATCGCCTCTGGCACGTATTCGATACCAATGACCCGACGAGCTTGCTTGGCTACGAAATTAGCAATGGTGCCCGTGCCTGTGTAGAGGTCATACACCAATTCTTCGCTTGTCAAACCAGCAAAGGTGCGAGCCACTTTGTAGAGTTCGTATGCCTGTTCGGTGTTAGTCTGATAGAAGGACTTCGGTCCTACCTTGAATCGCAGGTCCTCCATCTGCTCATAGATATAATCTTTGCCTTTTACGACGTGTACCTCTTGGTCTCCAAACGTGTCGTTAGCTTTATGATTATCAACATAAAGGAGCGATGTGATTTGAGGAAAGGTCTCACTCAGATGCGCCATGAGGGCATCTGCTTGTTGCTGCTCTTCGGGCGTGTCAATGCGGAACTGGACGAGGAGCATGAGTTCGTCTGTGTTGGAGGTACGAATCATGAGCGAACGCAACAAGCCCTTATTCTGACGAAGGTCGTAAAATTCAAGCCCGTGCTCCAAAGCGTATTGTCGGATGTCGTTGCGAATCTGATTGTTGATGTCGTCCATCAAGTGACACTCGGTGATGTCGAGTATCTTGTCGAAAGCTCCCGTGATGTGGAATCCCACCGCATCCATCACGTCATATTTCACGTCTTGCTTCACCTCTTCGTCGGTGAGCCAACGCTTGTTGGAGAAACCAAACTCCAGCTTGTTGCGATAGTGATAGATGTTTCGGCTGCCTAAAATGGGCATGAACTCGGGCAATGCCACCTTGCCAATACGGGTCAGGTTGTCATAGACTTGCTGCTGCTTCGCTTTCAGCTGCTCGGAGTATTGAAGGCACTGCCACTTGCATCCTCCGCACACGCCATAGTGGCGGCACACGGGGGCGGTGCGCAGCGGCGAATACTCATGAAACTTCACCGCCACAGCCTCCATATAGGCGTTCTTCTTCCGCTTCACCTGCAAATCAACCACGTCGCCAGGCACTACATAAGGGACGAACACCACCTTGTCGTCCACGCGCGCCAAGGCCTTTCCTTCGGCTGCGCATGCAGTGATGGCAATATGCTCCAGCAAAGGCATATTTTTCTTCTTGTTACGAGCCATCTTGTGTGTTTTATTGTTAATTTTGGCACAAAGTTAGACAATAATCACCAAAGTCTAATTCGTTATCGTTGTTTTTTTGTATATTTGCGATTTAATTAGGCTATTTACTGTTCTATTTCCTAATCCAAATGGAGAGACTTAATGTTGTCAAATGGGGCTTTATAGGTTGCGGAGAGGTGACCGAGAAGAAGAGCGGACCCGCCTTCGGCAAAGTGGAGGGCAGCGAGGTGCTTGCTGTGATGAGCCGCGACAAGGAGAAGGCTAAATCCTATGCAGAACGGCACGGCATCAAGAAATACTACACTGATGCTCAATCGCTGGTGGATGACCCGAACGTCAATGCGGTGTATATCGCCACTCCCCCATCCTCTCATGCCACTTTCGCCATTATGGCTATGCGAGCGGGCAAACCTGCCTACATCGAGAAGCCGTTGGCGGCAAGCTATGAGGATTGTCTGCGCGTGAACCGCATCAGCGAACTGACGGGCATTTCTTGTTTTGTGGCGTTCTATCGCCGCTACCTCCCTTATTTTGAGCGTGTGAAGCAGATTGTGATGGGAGGTGAGATAGGAAAGATTCTGACGGTGCAGATTCGTTTGGCTGTACCTCCACGCGAATTGGACTACAAGAGCGGGAAAGAGCTGCCTTGGCGACTGCAGCCAGAAGTGGCTGGCGGAGGTGGTTATTTTTACGACTTGGCCTCTCACCAGCTCGATTTGCTGCAATACTGGTTTGGTCCAATCATAGAGGCGGAGGGATATTGCCAGAACATGTTGGGACTTTACAAGGTGGAGGACACGTTCAATGCCTGCTTCCGCTTTTCAAACGGGCTTTCAGGCAGTGGCTCATGGTGTTTTGTGGCGCATGAGTCGGCACGTCGNGACCGAATCTCCNTCGTGGGNACAAAAGGAAANATNGTGTTTNCCGTGTTTGACTACGCCCCCATCGTGCTTGACACGGAGAAGGGACAGGAAAAGATTGTTGTACCCAATCCACCGCATGTGCAGATGGGGCTGATAGAACAAGTGGTGAAGCATTTGCGCGGCATACAGCAATGCGACTGCGATTCAATCAGTGCCACACCCACCAACTGGGTAATGGACCGTGTGTTGGGTAAACTATAAATCGACATTATAGCAAAACGTTCATTGACAATCAGAGTGTTAAAACACGTGTAATGAAGAAGCGGTTGGAAATTGTGATTCTGTGCATGGCGGCATACATAACAATGCTGGCACAAGAAGGATGGATGCCCGATTCGACGCTACATGCGGGTTGGGACACTGCACGCATGGATGAGGAACAGACACGGAGAGAGGACAATGCCGCAGTGGAGAAACGAAAGCCGTTGATGACACGGATGATTGATGGCGTGACGGATTTCCTCATGGGGTGTGATACCACCTATGTGACACCACAAAAGTATCAGCTAACGGCACAGATGGAATTGTCTTACTGGCATGACTATTATTTCATGCGTTCGTCGCAAACCAACAATACGATGGTGATTCAGTCCGCCCCTTCTGCCATCCTCGGTGGATACGTGTATTTCGGTGTCTTCGGATATGGTGCCGTGTGGAATCTGAACGACCTTGGCATCAAGGCGGGAAAGACTAACGGTACATCGCTCAGGCAATCGTTTGTCATTCACACCGCGAAGTTTTTTGCGGAATACTACACCTTCAACTCGGGTAAAGGCGCAGAGATTCGGAGTGTGAGCGACATTGACTTGAGAGGCAAGGACAGGACATTCCACGGATTGGATTCGCACTGCAACGGATGGAGTGCTGTATATATGTTCAACAACAGGCACTTCTCATGGCCTGCCGCTTTTGGTGCCAATGCCGTGCAGAGGAAGAGCTGTGGCAGCTGGAGTGTTGGTGTAAAGTACGACCACCAAACCATCTCGTTTAACAAAAATGAGTTGCCCAACTATCTCCAAACGGAGATTGACCCGACACTCCTCTTCACCCATGTGGATTACAGCGATTACAGCATCAACTTGGGATACAACTATAACTGGGTGCTGGGACGAAACGTGCTTTTTGCCGTGTCGCTGATGCCCAGCCTCGGCTATCGAAGGACGAACATCACAGAGGCGCAAGAGGTTGAGACCCCTATTCTCAATAGCATTTCGACTGATATGAACCTACGCATGTCATTCTTCTGGAATAACACCAAGGTCTTCAGTGGACTGATTTTGGAAGCGCACACCTACGATTATCGCAAAGACAATTTCGGTCTGACCAACATGTATGGAACGCTTAAATACCTATTGGGAATCAACTTCTGGAAAAAGCCTCAGTATCGACAAAAGAGAACGTCTCGCATGTGACACTTTCTGAAAAAACTATACATCGAAACCAAAAACGAAAACTTATTGATATGAAAAAAGTATTAACTACAGTATTGATGACCATAGCGGCGACAGCCAGCTTTGGGCAACAATGGATTGATGTGACGGATATGTATATCATCAATCCGAGGTATGACAACAACGACTACTCTGGATGGTTAGGCACGGCGTTGGGTGCTGCCAATCCTAAAGAGAATGCAGAGCACTATAATAGGGACTATGACACCTACCAAGAGATCTCAGGTTTGCATGGAGGGAAATACAGACTCAGCCTGAACGCCTTCTACCGAATGGGTGATACCAGCAATGACTGGAATCTGTATTCTTCGGACAATTACAGCGACAGCCAAAATGCTAAATTGTACGCAACATACCCAACAGAGACAGGAGAGTGGACTCGTGTGGAGACCTCTATTGTTCCACTTTCATCAGGTGCAGTGACATCTTCGCCGGGTGGTGGAACCACCAATGTTGGTAATTGGTGGGAATGGAACTCCAAAGTTGTGCCCAACAACATGGAAGCCGCATACTATTGGTTCGAAGCAGGCTATTACAAGAACTCGCTGGAATTTGAAATTGGTGACAACAAAGAAGCACGTATAGGCATCAGCAAAAGCATAAGGATTAACAACGATTGGACCTGCATTGATAATTGGAAACTGGAATACTGGGGAATGCCTGTTTTGGTCACCTCGATTGAGTTGTCTGCCACCACGTTAAACCTCGTACCACAAGAATCCACGGACCTTTCGGCATGGGTAAGCCCTTCCAATGCCACTTATCAGAATGTAACTTGGTCATCAACCAAATATAGTGTGGCTACGGTTGATTCCAAAGGACATGTCGTGGCTGTAGGGGACGGCACATGCGACATTGTGGCAACTGCAAAGGACACAGGTGGCGTGACCGCACGATGCAGGGTGACAGTGAAATCGAATCCTGCCACATCCAAGAACCTCATCATCAATGAGATTATGTCAGCCAATGTAGATATATACCTTGACCCGTCAAAGAACTACGGTAGTTGGGTGGAGCTGTACAACCCGACAGACAAGGGTGTCACACTGGGCGGACTCTATGTGTCGGACGACCCTAACAACCTAAAGAAACACCGCTTGGTGAACCGCTATGGCGCACTACCAGCTCATGGGTATGCCTTGCTTAATTTTGACCACTTCGATGTGTTCACGTCTGAAGGTTATCGCCAGATTAATGACAAGTTGGATTGCGACGGCGGTACCGTNATNGTCTNGNNNGGCNAAACAATNATTNCTCAGGCAGACTACNCACCTGNCATCTCACGCATTTCCTATNNACGTANCACTGATGGCGGTGACACATGGGGANGGACAGGCAATCCTTCACCANGCTACTNAAACGAGAAGAATGGCGGATTTGCAGAATTGCAGCTGGAAGNCCCAGAGGTGGACCAACCCACCCAACTATTTGAGGGACAGTTACAAGTATGCGTCAATATTCCAGAAGGTGCTACGCTATGGTACACGGATGAAAACGGCTACGAACCATTCCCTGGCAACAACTATGCTAAACAATCCAAGACAGGTTTGTTTACAGTGGAAGAGACCAAGTGCTATCGCTTCCGCCTCTACAAGGACGGCTACCTTCCTTCACCTGTCGTTACGCGTACATATATATACAAAGACAAGGAGTATCCGTTCCCTATCGTGTCGGTGGTGACAGCATGGGACAACATCTATTCCCAAGACATCGGTGTGTTTGAGAAAGGTCCATACGGTCGTCCTGGCTGTGGACAATCCGAGAAGTGCAACTGGAACATGGGATGGGATCGTCCTGTGGCGTTCGACTACCTGACAACAGACAACGAGTGCATCGTATCGCAAGAATGCGATTTCTCCATGTGTGGCGGTTGGAGCCGTGCATGGACTCCCCACTCTTTCAAACTCAAGGCATCAAAAGCATACGATTTCAACAACTTCTTCAAAGCACGACTCTTTGATGAAAAGCCTTATGTCAAGACCAAAACGCTACAAATCCGCAATGGTGGTAACGACACAAGCAACCGCATCAAGGATGCTGCTATCCAACAGGTTGTAGCACGTAGCGGACTCAACATTGATTATCAAGCATGGCAACCTGTGCATGTGTTCCTCAACGGCAGCCACTACGCAGTGCTCAATATGCGTGAAGCCAACAATAAACACTATGCTTACGCGAACTATGGCATTGATACAGACGAAATGGACCAGTTTGAGATGTCTCCCGACTCAGGCTATGTACAAATGACTGGAACCGATGAGAGCTTCCTGCGTTTGGTCGAACTCAGTCAAAACGCCGCAGACAAAAACACCTACGAGGAAATCGGCAAATTGCTTGACATTGACGAGTATGTGAACTACATGGCTGTGGAACTCTACACAGGTAACTGGGACTGGCCACAAAACAACGTGAAAGGTTTCCGTTCCGTGAACGANNGCAAGTTCCACTTCGTCCTCTTTGACCTTGACGGCGCACTTAACACCACCGACGTGTTCAATACATTCTTTGGCAAGCAACGCTACACATTCGACACGTTGTATGGTTATGACTATTCCAAAGGCAAGGACATCACAGGTCAGCGCGTCGGCACACTCGAAATCAAGTTTGTCACTCTCTTTATGAATATGCTACAGAATGAAACCTTCCGCAAAAAGTTCATTGACACGTTCTGTATCATGGGTGGTTCCGTATTCCAGCCCAAGTATGTTTCGTCTATCGTCAACGAAATGGCAACTTACCTGTCAACAGGTGGATTTGTCTATCCTTGGAACACAGCCAACGACCTCATCAATGGTTTCAAATCGCGTAACTTGAGTGAAGTCAACGCATTGAAGAACAGCAGTTATATGCAGTTAAGTAGCAAAACTTATCAATCTGTTGGCATTGCCAGCAATGTGTCTGCAGCAAAGATTATGCTTAACGATATCGAGCTGCCCTACAATGAGTTCGAAGGTTACCTCTTCTCTCCTATCACCTTGAAAGCAAATGTTCCTGCTGGGTACCGTTTCGCTGGATGGAAAAAGAAAGGAGGTACAATCTCTACAACCATTTTCAATACGGGGTCAACATGGAAGTACTACGACAGTGGCTCGCTCGATAACAAGAGCTGGAAAGCATCTACGTATACAGAAACGAAATGGTCGTCTGGTAAAACTCCTATCGGATACGGAAAGAACCAAGCCACAGAAACCGCCCACAACTTGCCTTGCTACTACTTCCGCAAGACATTCAACTTGACTAACACACCCACGACAGATGACGAATACACCCTCAACTTCACGGTGGACGATGGCATCATTGTCTATATAAACGGTGTTGAAGCAGGACGCTACAATATGCCATCTGGAACGGTATATTACAATACGGTTGCAACCTCCTACGCACCAGGCAACCCCGATACTGGCAGCATGAAGCTCAACTCCTCCCTCTTCAAAAAAGGCAGCAACTTGATTGCCGTAGAAGTACATAACAATCAAACGACTTCTACCGACATACTGTGGGATGCAGAACTTGTCGTAACCACCCCTGACGTTGGAGGTGCCATCCTCTCGACAGAGTTGGAATACACACTTCCTACCAGTGGCTCACAGCAAGTACTGGCTGTATTTGAGGAACTTGCAGAAGACGACATGCAGACAGAAGGCATCACTCCTGTGCGTGTCAACGAAGTCAGTGCTGCCAACTCCATGTATATCAACGACTACTTCAAGAAGAATGACTGGATTGAGCTTTACAACACCACGGGCAAAGACATTGACATCCGCGGCATGTATATCTCTGACAATGAAGAGAAACCACAGAAATACCAAGTGCCATCCGACAACGTGCTGCTCAACACAATCATTCCTGCCCACAGCTACAAAGTGATATGGTGTGATAAACTCGACAACATTGGTGCCGACATCCACACCACCTTCAAATTGGCTGCCGAAGGTGGCAGCGTGCTCATTACCACCGAGGAATATGCCGACACACTCCAATATCCAACCCACCTCGGCATTCAGAGCTTTGGACGTTATCCCGATGGGGGAAATGACACCTATGTGATGAACATCCCAACCATCGGTAAGACCAACCAAATAGGCTCGTATGATACGCTCTATGTAGCTCCTGTGGAAGAAGAACCTGAACTGCCGAACTCCATCCGTTCCTACACGAAGGAGGGAGGTATCACGATTGCCTATGTGGATGGTGTCGTGAACGTGAAGAGCGAGGATGCCGCCATCACCCGTCTGGGACTCTTCAATGCAGCTGGCATGAAAATAGGCACGGCACAAACCACTCATACAAGCAGTCACTTCGCCTCCATCAGTGTAACTACCTTGCCTAAAGGCATCTATATTGTGAGTGCCACCACCGCATCGGGCGATGAATGTCATATCAAATTCACCATAAAGTAAGATAAAGAGGTGTTTTTTGATTGAAAGCATCAGTTTCTAAAAAATAAAACCACTTTCGGAGNTGGGGAATGAATAATTTGTNCTATATNTGNAAAACAAGAACAGAGTGATTCACTCCCCACCTTTACTTTTATAACATGAACACTAATTATTAAAACTATACACCAAATGAAAGAGACCATTCTCGTAACAGGCGGAACTGGCTTCATCGGTTCACACACGACTGTCGAACTTCAACAAGCAGGTTACGACGTAGTTATCATTGACAATTTATCTAACTCCAATGCAGCAGTCGTTGACGGCATCGAGAAAATCACAGGCATTCGTCCAGCATTTGAACAGGTGGATTTGAATGACTTTGCTGCCACAGAAGCCGTATTCAAGAAATACCCCATCAAGGGCTGCATCCACTTTGCCGCATCCAAAGCAGTGGGTGAATCCGTTGAGAAACCACTCCTTTACTACCGCAACAACCTCAACTCGCTCATGAACGTGCTTGAGTTGATGGCGAAATATGGCAGCAAAGGAATCATATTCTCTTCTTCATGCACCGTCTATGGTCAGCCAACACCAGAGAACCTTCCTGTGACAGAGCAAGCTCCCATCCAGAAAGCTCTCTCCCCTTATGGCAACACCAAGCAAGTGAACGAGGAAATCATTCAGGACTACATCCACTCGGGGGCTCCTATCAAGTCCATCATTCTTCGCTACTTTAACCCCATTGGCGCACACCCATCAGCCCTTATCGGCGAACTTCCCAACGGTGTGCCCATGAACCTCATCCCATTCGTCACCCAGACAGCCATCGGTATTCGCAAGCAGTTGAAGATTTTCGGCAACGACTACAATACCCCTGACAAAACTTGTATCCGTGACTACATCTATGTGGTGGACCTTGCCAAAGCGCACGTCAAGGCCATGCAGCGCGTACTCGACCAGGAAACAGACCCTGTTGAGGTGTTCAACATTGGCACTGGTCATGGCTATTCTACCCTCGAAATTGTTGAAGGCTTTGAGAAAGCAACAGGCGTAAAGCTTCCCTGGGAATATGCACCCCGTCGCGAAGGCGACATCGAAGCCATTTGGGGCAATGTAGATAAGGCTAACAAAGTGCTCGGATGGAGTGCTGACACGCCGCTCAACGACATTCTTGCATCTGCATGGAAATGGCAATGCAAGTTGCGTGAAGACGGCATCCAATAACACCCCACAACGAGCTGGCGACATGCCAGATTCGTTTGTCGTGTTTTATTTTGTGTTTGTGTTGTGGCTATTCTTTTTCGTGAGAAAAGGAGTAGCCCTTTTTTATTGCCACCACCATTGAGCAACAAAACAAAGAAAGCACCCAACCCGATGGTTGAGTGCTTGATGGGATTCCGTATGCTACACCAGCATACCAACATTGACCAAGCGAACAAGCGACTATTTCTTGTCCTCCTGCTTAGAAGCCTGCTTGGTATAACGCTTGTTGAGTGCCTTCACCACTTCGTCCGTCACGTCGTAAGCCTCGTTGGCGTAAAGCACATTGTCAATGCCAGACGACTTGCAGAGGATGAAATCATAGCCTTTCTCCTTGGCGTATGACTTCGTGAAATTCTGAATAGTGTCCGTCAACGCTTGGAACTCCTTCTGATATTCCTCCTGAAGCGAATTGCTCAAACGCGCCTGCAAATCCTGCAAGTCTTGCTGCAACTTAGCCAGACGAGCCTGCTCAGACTCAAACTGCTGCTGTGTGAACTGGTTGCTCTGATACTTGCGGTTAAACTCCTGCATCTGTGTCGTGAAGTTTTTACCCTTGGCATTGATGGTCGATTCCGCATTGGCACGCTTCTTAGCAAACACCTCTTCAAGGTCCTTACACTTCTGATACTGCGAAGTGAGCGTGTCAATCTGTACATAAGCAATCCTGTAGCTGGCAGCCTTCTCAGCCTTCGCCACATTGGGCACAATAGCAACCTCGGAAGGCTCTTCACCAGCCTTGTTGCATGAAACCATTGTTGCCGCAAGGGCAGTCATCATCAGTCCGCAAAGNACCCGTGTAGTCATTTTCTTCATATTGATTTGTTNTGTTATTTTATNCCTTCACTGCGNATGGCGACTTGCGGCGCANGGCNAAATCTTNACTCTNCANACAGGTGACNCCTCNCTCCCGCATGGCNTTCNACTNACTCACNTGTGNCTTCACAAAGCGTCCGTTCTTCTTGAGAAGCAGTCGCACACTCAAGAAAAGCACGGCAATACCAATAATTATAATACAAAAAACAAATGTTTCCAGCATAAAATCCTTACCTTTGTCGCCTAATTGATTGCAAAGATAAGCGTTAAAAACGTGCCACTAAACGAAAGCCCCGATTTTTAACCTTATTTATGACAAAAAACACTTTTTCATGGAAAAAAGACAACCACCCATGCCGTTTCCTTTACACATCAGTGTGGAAAACCGCCTCGACAACATCAGTGCCCCCACCCTCCTCCACGGCTTCATCGAGCAAGCCAAACAATCCTTCGACGTGGCCGTCATAACACCACCGTCTGGCACCGACAGCCGAGCCGAAGCCATCATCTCCGTCCCCTTCGCTGACCGCGAGCGCATCCGCATCGCTTTCAACATCTATGCCAGCGAAGCAGAAGACACTCACGGCGCAGGTCTCTACTTCCACATGGAAAGCACTACCACTGTTTAAGATAAAAACGCCTCGTTGCCCCCCGACAACAAGGTCTGACACCCACCCGTCAGGCACTTCTGTCAGTGAAGCCATTTCACACCCTCTAAATCGGAGTCCCCGACTCCGACTGACCGATGTCCCCGACTCCGACCAATCGGAGTCGGGGACATCGATTTAGAGGCCGTGAAAGCGCACCTCACACAGAAGCCCCTAACAGTATATGTCCACCCTTCCTGTCCGAAGACAAAAGAGACGTTCTCAGCCCGAATAGAGGCAACAATATGGAGGAAGGAACATTCTGAGAATCCTCTTTTTCACACTTTAACATGATGAACCCATAGCGATATTTCCATCTAAAACAACCGCTCAAAGTGTATTTTGCCCTCCGAACATCAAAAAAACTTTCAGAAAACATCCGCAGCACAGAAAACATCACTACCTTTGTCCTCGGTGAGCACAGCGACTGTCGCTTGTAATACATTAAGTCAGAACGACTTAAAAACACAACCATTTTCGCTAATCACCATTTTTTCAAACAATCGAAATTTATAGAACTCACATTAAATCTATATCAAGTTTATGGATGAGAAAAGAAGATTGGTTCAATTAGATTTGTACAAAGAGTTTATATTGAACTGTACAAACAATACAAAGAGTTTGAAGAATTATATTGACTTCAAACGCATCAATGGATGTTTGCAACAATTATTTCCTGAACAAAAGGATATTTCCATTTTGGACTTTGATGATGCAACAACCTTCGAGACCGTCGTTGATAAACTTGAAAAGCAGAAAGTCTATATTGAGTATAATGACAAAGGGAAAAACCAATACTCAACAACTATTGCATGGTATCAACGATTCTTGAATGCCAAGAGCCTTTTTCTCTAAACATAAAGAAGTTGCACCGAATATAAAGAAAGAGACATATCTCCAGCAAATCTATTTTGGTGCGCCAGGAACAGGCAAGTCTCATTGTATTAAGGAACAAACAGAAGGCAAGCAGGTGATTCGTACCACTTTCCATCCTGATAGCGACTACTCGACATTTGTGGGAGCGTATAAACCGACAACAAAGACTGTCCCTATCTATTCCACTTATGGAGAGAAAATAGTGAAAGTGAAAGATGCGGATGGAGAACCTATGACGGAAGACCGCATCGTGTATGAGTTTGTAGGACAGGCATTTTTGCAAGCATACATCAAGGCTTGGAAACTATATGCAGGGGCAGAAGATGACGGAATAACCACCCCGAAAAAATTGCAACTATATGATACACTGGTAAAAGAATATGACGAGAATGCCGCAGAGGAGGTTTATCTGATTATTGAGGAAATCAATCGTGGCAACTGTGCGCAGATATTCGGTGACTTGTTCCAGTTGCTTGACAGAGACGATGATGGCCTCTCGGAATATCCTATCACTGCCGATAAGGATTTGCAGAAGTCGTTGGCAAAGGCTTTTGCCGAAACGCCTATTGCGAAAGCCACTGCTGTGTGTGGCATGAGTGCCGAGGAAGTGGCGGAGAAGATAAAAAAGGGAGAGATTCTGCTCTTGCCGAACANCCTCTACATTTGGGCGACCATGAACACGAGCGACCAAAGCCTGTTCCCGATTGNTTCTGCTTNCAAGAGNAGATGGGATTGGCGGTATGTACCGATTTCTGACGGCAAGAAGGGGTGGAAGATTGAAGCCAATGGCAAGCAATATGACTGGTGGGAGTTCCTGCAAGAGGTAAACGAACAGATTGGAAAAACCACCAACTCGGAAGACAAGAAGCTGGGCTACTACTTCTGCAAGGCGAAGGATGGTGTCATCAATGCGGNGACATTNGTGGNCNAGGTGGTGGACTACTAACCAACNTTATGTCTTAATATATTGAACGTTAATATTATATAATATATAGATATATCTTNNAAGAAACAAGNANGCAANAATCTATTTTTTTATTTGAATAAGTCAGATGAGGATTTGNAGAACAGTAAATTCAATATACTTATGAGTACATTTTGCATAGTTACTATATATTATGAATTACCTTGTGATGAGGTTGCTAAACGCCTCGTGCTCATAATAAAAATTTCAGCGATGGATTAAATACATTTGGACATCTTTGCACTATGAACATCATATTGATGACTCAATACTCCAATATAGAGCGTATGCCAATGACATCTGCAAATACTCCGCGTAGATTGCCAACATCATCAACGCCAACAAAAAGATTATCGTCGAGAAGAAATAGCGATATACTGAACGGCAACCCTATGTAAATAGTTTTCGTTTAGTTATTTGAATATTTCGGCCATCAAAAGGCAAAGTTAAACTATTTCGGGGTTTATATATAATACTGAAGGTAGGCTATAACCTAAAATTTCATCTGTCTTTACTTTTTTTTCGTATACTATTAAAGATAAATCTGATGTCTTTATATTTCCCCCAGGTTTATAAAACTCTTCAAGAGCAGTAATATCCTTATTTATAACTCGACTAACAGCATCCTCTATTAGTTCAATATCGTCAGAGACCTTCCGTATCTTTGTGAGAAAATTTTCCTCTCTGAATTTTGCCTTAAGGAGGTCAATATATTTTTTACAGACTTTTGTATAAAGACTTAATATGGCAACAAGTAATAATACCTCCTTTTCAAATTCTGGTTGTTCTAATTGGATGCGGTTGAAAAATTTTATTGTGAAATCCTGTTTCAAACCACCTTTATGGATTACATCTAAAACGTCAACTACGTATAGATATGGATTATTCGAAAGAGCTACCGCTAATTCATTGGGCAACTTTATTAATTCTTCATATCTAAAAGTTTTTACACTATTTGAACGCGAAATATAATCACCGGTAAGGTACTCTTGAATTGTTAAATGTGAGAACTCATATTGATCAAATGCAGATTGAATCATTAGCCCATTATGGGATTCGATTTCTGAAATAACCTCTCTCACCTCTTCAATTGGTAATTCTGGGAATTTGATATGTAATTCGCGATATACAGAGTATAGGTCTCGATGATTATATACTCTATCACTGAATCTTGTAGATAATTTGTAAGCCATTGCAGACAAGAACTTTCGCTTCCGATCTACGTTAAATGAGGCATACTTTGAAATCCGTTTTAATCCTTGCTTCTCATTCCATTCCCTTAGACTCAATTCAATAATGCGGTTATATATTTCATTTGGTTTATCTGGTATTTCATTTGAACGGTCAAATATTCTCGCTAGCTGTGTAAGAAGCAGAGGTCTAGTATAAAAATCAGAGTATGGGAACTTTGTATAAAGTTCATGTATAAAGGCATGAGCAGAATTATTATCTTTAAACCATCGATATGAAAAATCTTTAATTTGATCTGCATTTAGTTCGCTAATCTCATAAACGTGTGTTCTCTCCAACATTAATTCATAATCGACAGTCCGTGAAGTTAAGATAAAATTTATGCAATCAAGCCTGTTTGTAAGATCTTGAATTTCAGAAATAACGAGATCTTTAATTTGCTCATCCATTATCTCGTCAAACCCATCTAAAATAAGAAGGATTCTCTGTTGGTCAAGAATAAAGGGTATGATTTTGGAATTGAGCAGAATCTTTAACTTTGCATCATCTTCTTTGGTCGTATCTATCGGTGCTTCTGTAGAATCCTTTTCTTTTCTTCTGACTATGTAATCAATTTTAAATTTAAGACCAAATATCATGGAAAGTTTCTCAAGAATCCCCCCGCTCTGTAATTCCCCAAATACAACATTTGATTTATTTAATTCTCGAAGACGAATAACAATTGGGAGCCTGTAAGTATCTTTTAAGAAGTCAGGGTCCTGAATCATGCAATTTACCAAATACTTGACGGACGTAGTTTTACCACTCCCGGGCTGACCAAGTATGACTGTATTGCCTCTATCTTCAGATATAATATCTTTGAGTGATCTTTTAGGACTCCTTTCTGAAACTTTACTTCGCTCTTTATGAGGTGTGAGGAGTAAGTTAAGAGGAACGTATCTCGATTGAATATCAGAATTATAATTACTTTCATATAAGTCATAATAAGCCCATCTTGCAGTTTTTCGTATTTCGTCTTCAAGATTTTTACGTAATTCATCTTCTGTCAACAATAATGAGGTTCGTTTAATGTTAGTTTTAATTAAATTACGAACTCCTTCNATGCNCTCTTCTATAATAGTTCCAGTAATTCCGGAGATAGCGNCAGCTATANATGTATTTNAATCCATATTAACTAATGAAAATTCTTAGAAAAACGAGTTAGTATAGTTTACGACATATCAAAATATTTAATAATGTCCAAAGATTATTGAATGTCAAACGTGGTTGAATATATTAAGATATCGTCATACCCAATTTGTAATGTCCACCTGCCAGCTTCATAATTTCCAGGATCCTTCCAACCCCAACTTGATATTTCAGTCTGCCCGTTTCGGCCAGGGGAAGTATTTATCGAAAATGACTGCGTAGCATTTTCGGGAGAAGAGTCGCCATGAAGAACAGAACCATCTGGACGTATGAGTTTCTCAGTCAAAGTATATGAACCCGATTTGCGTCCCGTAAATGAAATTTTTGGTTTCAGGAAACAAATACGACTTGAATATAGTATACTACCATAATTATCTATTAACTCAGAGTAATAGCTTTCGTTTGCGAATTGAACTCCTGTAACCGTTATTGGTATTCTGTTTTGTTTCTCGGTGCGAATCTGCTGATGAATCGAATCTAATTCAGCCGATTTAGAACTCAACTCTGATTGAACTTGATTCAATTTCTGCTCAAGGTCATAATTTAGATAATTGAGGTGTCTGATAAAGTCAGTTGATGATTCTTGTATTACAAGAAAAGTAATACATGATACAATCAATACAATCCAAGAAAACATTGCAATCCACATCCATTTACGGGATTTTAGTTGCTCTTTTTTCTCACCATTTTTATTGTTGTCTAAGAGAGATGATACGTTTCCAATTTCAGAAACTGAGCCATCATTCATTACAGAGAATATCTTGCCATCATTGGTTACATGATTTTTATTTTGTTCTTGTCCCATATCTGCTATTTATTATGGATGTTAATATTTTTTGCGTATGCTATCCCAAATGCAAGAGGGAGGCAAAAGCTAATGCGATTTTGGTAGTGTATAACCGCTAATAGGAGAATACAATAATCGTGATTTGTAAAGTGATTAACGCAATAAAAAATAAGATTATCCAAACAGTGGGTATTGTCTTGAAAATCCAAGGCAACGCGATCGAAGTAATTCCTACGCATAAAGATAACATGCCCAAAACTGCGCTATCTCCATAACAATTATATCCGATACACAGTAATCCTGAAATAATCAGCATCGCCATAGATATCATATATAACCAATTGTAGTTAGAGCTAAACCAACTTCTCAAATCTAAAGATGATTTTGGCTCATTGACAACGACTCCAACGATTAGGCCTTTTCTATTTTTCTTAAATAGAGGTTTCGCAGTCATATCATTTGAAGAATAATTCTTTGAACCCAATGAATTGTTTTCGTTTTCAACGTGGCTGATAATATTTTCAATATTGCTTACTAAAGTAAACGATCCATCTTCATTAATCTTAAAGATATCTCCATTATCGGCTATGTGATATTTCTTATATTCTTGTCCCATAAGTTATGTAATAGTGATAATTATAGTTGCTATTGAAATGGTAAANATAAGTATAAGACCTAAGCATCCGTCGCTTTTNTTTNCAGNTGNAACGACGCNCGACTCAAAACTNGGCTCGAAGTNTGGAGANTTAGGATTTGCTTTAAGTATATCATTGGTACTTGGTATATTGAAATTATGGAGATTATGATATATGGCAGGAGTAGAGTATGGTCTCTTGCACTTTGCAAGGCGATCGATGGGACCAAACCGGTTTTTTGATACTTTTAGTAATATAGGCTCGAGAAATGTATCACCACGTTCAAATCTGGTTATAAGGATATTAGCCCATTGGAGTCCACAGAACTCAACGAAATATTCTAAAGCAGGAATATTTGAACTTTCATTTACAAGGAGTTTACGCTCGAAGCGATTAAATCCTTTACCTTTTCCTTTGCAAAGAAGTTGCTCCATTTCTGAAAGGGAGTAACGGATTTTTTTATCATATTGAGAAGGGGTTAATGGAGCATCTGATGGTTTCTTGGAAGTATCCAGGGAAGCAACATTGCCAAGCTCCGTGATTTCGCCGGTGTTATCAACCCGATAGATAACACCGTCATCTGTAATATGGAATTTCTTTTGTTCTGACCCCATAATGTTTTAATTAGAAGAATAATGTTATTCCCATTGGGGAACGTACAGGTTGATTATTTACCATTGCTGGCGACCATTTCGGCATAGAACTTATTAAAGTAATCGCGGCAGAATTAAGTTCAGAATTCTCGCTGTATATAACCTTTACGTTAGATACACTTCCATCACGTTCTATAATGAAATCAAGTTCAACATCACCATGAAGCTGCTGCCCATTTACATCACGAGGCCATGATATGTTATCGCGAAGCCATTGTAAACGAGCTCTGTCTCCACCCGGAAAATCAGCTTGAACTTCCACCGCAGAGTATACTTTATTAGGATCTATGACATCTTGACTTGTTTCTTTTTCCCCGATATCATTAGATGATTTTGCATAGTTCTCTGACTCTTTGCGAAGTTCTATTTTCTCAGATTGGTTAGCTTCTACTTTAGCGTCCTCTTTCTTAGGTATATCATGTATATTTTCCAGTTGCTCATCTACGATTGGTTGTTCAGCTTCAGCTAAAGGAGTATCACTAATCGATTGAACGAGAGTATCTGCAGAAGCAATCTCTTCTTTGAAAATATTAGAAGCCTTGGGGCTATGCAATAAGTAAAACAAACTTATGCCGACTAAAAGAAATACCGAAATAATAACTAAAACCCGATGCTTTTTCTCAATAAAGGGTTTAATTGGCTTATCGTCAGCAGATGGTTCGGTTGATTGTGATATGGTCTTCTCAGTCTGATTAGTACTTGACATCTTTTCGGCATTACCCATAGAGGTAAACGAGCCGTCTTCGTTTACTTTATAGATATCACCGTTGTCAGTGATGTGATATTTCTTAGGAGTGTCACCCATGAGGATTTCAATATCTATTAAAAGTCAACCCATTAAATCTAAATGAGTCATCGTCATCAATATATATGGTTTCGTTAGGCCAATTATCAAAATATCTGAAAGTAATTACTCTCCCATCTATTTCATATCCGCCAGAATCAATTATGTTTGAGCCATCAAATATATCGCATTGGCCATTGNCATAGANAATTAATTTAAAATAGCCGCCATTATTTGAGTAATAACGATATTCACGATTTTCATATCCATGGAAACCAATATTATCATATGCAGCAGCGGCAGGAGCTTCTTCGGTGGCAACTTCGGCAGGGGCTTCTTCTAGGGTTTCCACATATTCCTCAATCTCAATTGTATCAGAATAGTTATAGTTATTTTTGTAATCATAAGACGAATTGGATTCATTGTAAATTATGCCAGCGATGGCAGCGAAAGCGATAATGACAATGACTATTAACCAACCTATCCATTTCGTTGATTTTGGTTTCTCTGGTTGCGATTCTGCCTCATAGCTTGGTGGAGGCGGTGTCTGTTGACGATCTTCTGCGTTCCCAAGGTATGTTACAGATCCGTCATCCTCAATCCGATAGATTTTACCATCCGGAGTGATATTGTATTTTGACGGTGGCTCATTAGCCTGAACTCGACCACCTCTAATTTTTGTAACGGAGCCGTCAGCTTCTACACGATACACCGATCCATCTGGTGCGGTATAGGTTTTATTTGGTATTTGTCCCATATTTTTATCCTATTAGTTCTCCAAATTAATTTTATATACATGTNAGTTTGTGNTGATATATAATGCTATATCCATGTCGCCATCCATTTCANCATCTNCTGCGATATTCCNTATATNTTNATTCGACTGTTGTCCCATTTTCGTTATCAGTTAATTCGTTTTTATTTGCATAGTCAAGGACGATGCTGCGGGTTACTTGGAGGGGATAGGAGAAGATTTCTGCCATTTCACCACCAATTGTAGGATTGTTGGTGTTGCAGATGAGGGTATACTGCGTGAGCGAATCAATAAGACGCTGCGTGTAATTCTCGTTATCGCGGTTGAGCAAATCGAGAATCATCTTCACGCCGATTGTTGTAACAAAGTTGATGTCGGCAGATATTCCAGGCTCAAAGCTTCCAACTTCGCCCATGTAAATGTGCGTATTGGCTTCAACACGTCCAGAAGTCTCGGTCATGGTTGCCATGAAGTCTTCGTAGTCGGGCATCCCAGTGGGNAGACAATANAANATNTCNCCGGCNAAAGCACGTTCCCANCAGCCNATNGANATNAATGGCATNCCNTTNGGTTTNGCNANCATNTGNGCTGCATAGTAATCNCCNTCGCGATTGTCGGCACATCCCACCATAATTGCGTAGGGAGTGCAGAATGGTTCAATCTCAGCGAGCGGCACGTCTTGTATGCGCTTGTGCGAAACATGGACTTCCGCCGTAGGGTTGATTTGAAGGATGCGTTCGCGAAGTGCAGTAGTCTTATACTTACCCACATCGATAATACCGCACTGGTGGCGGCAGATATTATGATAACTCAGAATATCCATATCAATAAGGAAGAAGCGCCCTACTCCGGCTCTGGCAAGCTCGAGAGCAACGAGACTGCCAACCGAGCCGCAACCGATAATCACTACCCCTTTCTTGAGCATTATGTCAGATTCAAGGATACCTGTATTGCGAGAGAAGATGTCGATTTGCAAACTGTAGCCCTCCAATTGACACGCTTTGCNATCTGAAGTTTGGANTTGAACATTGCCATTCGAGTCNNTCCAACCATATAACATATCTTTGACCTGTTCCGGCTTTGTATCATAGAAATNANCGAGAAGAACTTGTTTTTCTCCTCNCAATCGAGNATCGGGAGCGTNAAGCGAAATTATGTTNTNGTAGTTAGACTCAGTATGGTGATAGCCCCATAGTTCATGGTTGCCATCAATCTCGANGGGATAGCAAACGGTCGGCTTCAGACCTTTGCCTTTTATGAATTTGTTAAGGTCTATCGTTGTCATTTTGTGGATTGCTATGGTTTGCTATTATTCGTGTTTGCTCTACCGGGATTGTTCGCTCCCCTTTTATTCGGCTTGCTGGAGCGAGTTCCATCTTTATTGGACTTATCGGCAGGAGTATTCGTAAAAGTTGTTTCTTCAACCTGCTTATCCAATTTAAATATCGGAGATACAAGATTACCAATTACGAAACCGACAACGAATACTAATGCGGCAATAGTTGGGATAATCCACCGACGAGATGATTTTCTCGGTTGTGATTTTCCCTTGGAACTTACTGTGGTGTCTCGGTTCTCGCCTTGATGGACACTATGCGCGGTCTCTTCAAAATCTTCTTCCCCGCCATTTCGCGGTGACTTCGGGATATTGCGTGTCTGCGCAACATGAGTGTTAGTGTGAGTGGGCGTAGGATTGAGGTCGCTATGTTCAGCATTGACATATCTCAATGCGAAGAACTTTTCGGGAATAAGGTCATCGCCGACTTCAACATCGACAGTTGAATAGGCGATATTGCGCGGTCGCACTCCGTCGTTGTGATCGAGATGATACATCGTGAGGCGGAACGCGAGGTCGATATTCACAAGGCCGGAAATAACACCGTATGGGTTCTTGGATGCAAAATCAGAGTTTGTTTCATCGTCAGTCGATGAGAAGTAATCCATCGAACCGGGGTGACGATGCCACAGACCAAGGACCTGAAGTGGTTCCTTGTACTGATTTGCAACAGAGGTGCCAAGATAGTTTACGAAATCTTGGTCATACTCGAAGTAGGCAGTCTGGAATACGCCATTGATGCCTGGGGGTATCATTTCCATTACCACCCACAAACCATTGTCGAGGATATACCCGAGGAGTATACCACCGGTTTCCACGGGATGTTTGGCAAAGCTTTCGCGAATAATCGCATTGTAAGCCTTGTCGCTGATTATTACAGTTTCACACTTGTTGCTCATAGCTGCTAAAATTAGATGCCACCATGGCGGTTAAAATCGGCAAGAGGGAGGTCTCCGGTCTGCACGAGTTCAAAAGCAATCAGCCATTTCGAAGCCCAACCGAGTACGGAGGCGGCGGTGGTTGTGGTTACACCCACTTTCTGGTCTCCGGCTTCGTTAGTGCAGAGATAAAGATTGCCAACTTCGTCTTGAAGAAGATGGAAAGGACGGAATCCGCATGACTCAATTAGTTCATCGACGTCAGGCATAAGGGGATAAACTTTCACGGATGATCCCATCTTCTGATTGGGGTGGTTATTGTCATAGACTGCCATAACATGGTATTGGCGTTTCTTGCCAAACTTAGACTCATAGATGCCAGGTTCGAGTACACCAACCCAACACAAGCGGCCATCATCGAGTTTGTCGAGAGTGAACTGCGGGAAGTTACGCTCCATCGCAATCTTCTCCATTGTGAGAAGCGTAGGATTAGCTTCATACCATTGAGCAGCAAGCTTACCTTTGCCAACTGCGACAGTAGCTTCTCCGTCTTGCGACATGGCGTTGCCACCTTTAGCAATTTTAACTGTGTCGCCCTTGCTAAGACGTTCGCGCAGTTCGCGACGTTTCTTAGCAGCTGCATCCTCACCCGCGAGTTTGCCTTTGCCGACTTCAACGGTTGCTTCTTGTCCTTGTGACATAGCATTGCCACCTTTGGCAATCTTGACGGTTTCGCCCTTGCTAAGACGTTCGCGCAGTTCGCGANGTTTCTTAGCCGCTGCGTNTTCACCGGCAAACTTGCCCGCGGGAATGTAGAGTGATTTCTTCATATCAATATAAATTATTATAATTAATCAAGTACAATTTTACCATCAATAGTTTTGATAGTTGATAAATCAACCCTTTCTCCTTCTCTTTCATTTGGGCTTCTCCTCAGTATTTCAATGGGATCAGAACGCAACTCACGACGTTTTTTCATCTCTACGTCATTACCAGCAGGTATGTTAATTCGAGTAATATGCTTAAGGCGTTCACGCAACTCAAGACGTTTTGCTTGTCTACAATTATCATCAATAGCGAGTTTGTCTTTTCCAACTTCATTTTTAACATTTCCATCATTAACCATTAAAAATTCAAATTCGGGGAAAAGAGTAGTCATAGCCATCTTTTCCATCTGTAGTCGACCTGGATTATATTCGTACCAGTGTTTATTTGTTACCGTTTCAGTCATAGTTTGTTTTCCGATAATTTAGTGAATTCAGCGTTTAATTGCTTGAAATAATTAATTATCCAATAATATCCAAGTATCCCTATTACGGAAATCCAAATTGTTGATGCCAACCATATTAGGTTCGTGTACTTCTTGCCCAATTCGGCACGCTTGAATTCGTAAGGAAATTCTCGTAGTTCCAAATCTTGAACATAAGTATCAGGATAGGCACAATCTGAATGTTTCTTCATATATTTTATAGCCTTACACTGCGCTTTATATGCGGATGTTTTTCCTGATTGATTGGCTGCGACTCGAATGAACGCACGAATGACTTCGTCTATTCCTTTTAAGGAAATAGTTTCAGATATAGAGCCATCAGGATTTATAATATATGCATCAGATTTATTTTCCATTTGCTATGCTTTGAATTTCGTGAAGTTTTGTATCAACAATGGCTACTATTCTCTCAATCGGAAGTTGTATTTCGCGGAGAGTCTGACTGATTGGCTCGACATGGTCGTAGCCGAAACGAGTGGCTTGCTCGTCCTGCCAATTATCTTTTGAAGCCGTTATAAGGTCTTCGAACTGCTTACTTATTTGGTAAGCCTGTTCTGAATAATCTTTGTCTGGCATATTATCGTGTCCTTGACATTAGTAATTCTCTGATATTATCACACTCGCATGGACAACATTTGCAACGCGGGCAATATGCACCAAACAATGCTTCACGCTGTCTCATTCTCTCTTTAAGACGCTCGGTCCCTTTTCCAAAACCTAAAGTTTTTGATTGAGGTGCATCTAAAATCCGAATGGATGATGAACTATCGCCGATATCAATACCGGAAATCTCTAATGCTTCATAACGTTGAACTTTGTCATTCAACGCCATTAGGCGATTGGTGGCTTGCGGTACATAATTGTCTGTTATGGAGTTCATCATGCCTTCACCACCTATTGGTTGCTCATAATATCCAACTTCTCGCTCCATGTCCTGCAAACGCGATTCCGCTCGCTCTCTTGTGCAACGAGCCTTATATAGTTCGTCCTCGGCTTTTTTCATTTCACGTTCTTCACATGAGCAAGACGGACGATACTCTCCTTNTTCCNCATCATACTTTTGCCTACGTTGANATGAATAATAGGCTGAACAGCAGCGCTCGTAACGAGCATCGGCCGCGTTCTCAATATCTCTAAGTCGAGAGACAATTGATTTGGCGGAGTTGAGACATTCATTGATATGCGCTCTTACCGCGCCTCGCAATGAGGCTACGGAAGATGCACAAGACTGCAGTCCGTCCAAGAGGACTTGCAGCGCTTCAGAGGATACATGGGCTTGATGTGACATTATGAGAGCATGTTGTAATTATTAACCAATACCGGCGTTACTCCCTTCGTATTTCTGTGCGAGTTCAATTCTAGGTGGCAAGTATTTATTCGCCCATTGACTATATTTGTCTGATANTTCCATTATAGCCTCCTTACGGCTACGGAACTCATTACCGAATTCCTCAAATTGTTGGTCAACCCAACTTTCAGACACGCGAGCCATATCACTTTCCAGCGCGTCATAAAGGTCTCGCAATGCTGTTGAGAGAGCGTTAAGTTCACTTTGAAGTTCTATAAGTGAACGTGATGTTGCGTATGCTCCTGCCATGATTATAGACTTAAATATTCACGTGTTATCATTTCAAATTGTTGTAACGGACCTTCCTGAAACTGATTGATTTGGTCGCTGAGTGGCTGGATTAGATCTCTGTCTTCCGTGAACTCATCACGATATTTGTGGAATTGTTCGTCTTGCCACTCTTTTGCCACTGTTTCCATAGCAGCATCCGTGCGACGAAGTTGCTCCATTAGTTTGTCGGAAAGTTCCGAAAGTTGACAACGAAAATTGTAAAGCTCGTCGGGGTCAACTTGCATTCCATTAAATCCTGACATAAGCAAACTTATTTATAAGGTTTGAATTTAACTATTAGATTACGAGCATTGTCTCGCAAGTAGCCCCTGAAACGAGAGGAAGGACGATTGAATACAAATAGTTTGTTTGCGAGGGGTGTGCCGACAATTTTGTACGACATATCTTCCGACATCTGCAAGGCAACGCGAAAATTGAACATCGAAAGCGGCGATGAATTACTTACACGGTTAAGAGCTTCGAGAGTATCAGTCTGTGTGATAACGAAAACTCCAACCGAAGCGCCGTTGCGGATGATTATATCCATATCTTTAGCTGCAGCAGACAATTTAGGCATAGACCCAGAGATATCTTTGTCAAGAGCGCGAATTGACTGAAAGTCAAAGCATGTAACGTAGATGTGCTGCTGCGGAATTGTTTCATCGTTGCGTCGACGATCAATTTCCTCTCTTAATTCATTTAATACTTCTTCGACATCTTTATTTGNTGATNNNATTNTGAAANCGCAAGGTGTATNGTTNGNAAATTCGCTGATTTTNTNNTTGNTGGAATTATCANCTCGCATACCACTGATAACAACAACTTTTGCGGTGTCCTCGGTATGTCCCGTAACAGCTGAGCGCATTGCATTGTAAGCGATGTTGCGAGCAATATCGGCTTCGCCACCAATAATGAGGATATTGTTGGTGTTTTCCTTAACAAGCTCGACATTAACATCGAAGTCGCTTACTGCAATGGACTCACCGAAGTAAATCGGAACAATGTATGGTATCGGAGAAACCGATTTATGGTGTTTCTCCATCCGGCGTTCCTCAAAGACGGGGAGGTCTGCGGAACGGAACACTTTGAGAGGTTCGCGCTCATAGGAGGAATCGCGTTCAAAATCTCGAATTTTAGACATTATTTTGTCTAAGTCGGATTTTGAAGTAAAGAAGCCTTGTACTATTTCGTTGGCGTATGCGGCCCCTGATTCAGAGTTGTAGACACATTGACCGGTACGAAGTCGAGGCATACCGCTTCGGTCTTCAGACGAAATAAGGGAATCGAAATCATTGGGGGCACTTTTGAATACTACGCGGTTTGCAATAAGGTCGCGTGGCAAGAATGAACTTGTCGGCAACTTTTGAGTTGCCAAAACAAGGTTGATGCCGAATTTGCGGAACTCCTGAATTATGATATGAATCTTGGAGTTTGCCTCTTTTGCGATTGGGTCGTTATCAACTTCAAAGAGCTTCTGAAATTCGTCGATAATGACAAGCAAACGAGGAATTTTTATACCTGGAGCGATACGCTTCAGGTCAACGATATTGCTGACGTTGTGGTCACGGCAAAGAGCCATGCGCCGGGAACCTTCCTCAACGAGTTCGTTGAGAATGCGGAGACCGAATTCACGCTCGGCTTCAGGGGCAATAATGCGCGCATGCGGCAATTTGCCGAGAGCATAAGAATTGAACTCTACTCCGGAGAAGTCAATCAGATACATCCGTAGTTCATCCGGTGAATATTTAATGGCTGCGCTACATATAAGCGAGTGCAAAAACACGCTTTTGCCGGAACCTGGGATACCGATAACGACCGCAGTGTTCTGACCACTCTCTTGAGTAATCTTGAGGGA
>WFMB01000050.1 GCA_009177185.1 Bacteroidales bacterium | reverse complement strand
CAGAGTTATCGAGAAGTCAAAATATTGGGAGAAAAAACAGCCTCCATTTTGACCCATAGGAACGAAGTGCTTGCACCTTTTGATGATTGAAAAGTTTTCAATGGACCTAAAGACCATAAATATAATAGTTTATGCTTGGTTTCAGCCTCCATTTTGACCTATACGCCTAAATATACCGGACTCCGTCATTTCATTAGGAATCGGTTCCTTTGAGAATTGTTACAACCTGACATCAGTGACAATAGGCAATTCCGTAATTTCTATTGGAGACCAGGCTTTCTCGTCATGCTATAAACTCACGTCAGTTACAATACCGGATTCAGTCAAATATATAGGCTACAATGCCTTCATCAATTGNCTTAGCNTGGNCTCAATAACAATACNACATTCTGTCATTTCGATAGACTCACAAGCTTTCCTTTGCGGCTATCTCAACTGCCTTGTATCGGTCTATTACGATGCTGTAGAACCGATAAGTGGTAGCGATGATATATTTACCGCACAATGTTATGAAAATGCCACGCTTTATGTACCTGCTGAAGGTGTGGAAAAATGTAAGGTAATCGCTCCGTGGAAAAACTTTGCAAAGATCGAGGCATACATATTTGATGGTCTGGAAGATATTTCCAATGATATCGATTTCAATTCACCATACGAGATTTACAACCCTCGGGGACTCAAGATAGCTACCTCGACCGAAAATCTACCTGCCGGCATCTACATCATCCGTCAGGGACTCAAGACACAAAAATCCGTAATCAAATAAATCTGTCACCTCACTCCGGCAAATCTACAGAATAGCATTAACAGCCATAAGCTGCAATTTTCCATCCGCTTATGGCTGTTATTTCATTTTTACCGAATCCCAAAAACTCACAGGCCCATGCCTATGCCGAAGAGGGCGAAGTCATAATAGACGGGGTCGTCGGGGCGGAAGGCCCGGAGCGCTCCGGTGAGCTGGTACACGGCCTTGCGGTCGTTGCTCTTGCGGTCAAGCAGTCCGAGCTGGCGCGAGGTATCGGATACATGCACGTCGAGCGGGATATACAGCTGCGCCGGAGTGATCACGTCCCATACGCCGAGATCCACTATGCCGTCGTCACGCACCAGCCAACGCAGGGCCATATTGATACGCTTGAGGGCTGATGTGGCGGTATTCTGTGGCAGACAGCGCGAATCGGCCACGCCGCCGTTGGCGTCGGCAAGCTGCCGGTTGAGACCGTCTACGAGCTTCCATGCCGGGAATGCCGAGTCGGCGATGCGCTCATGGGCNGCGAAGCCTTGCAGACTGCCGTGCTGCGTATACACCTGCCTCAGGCCGCGCAGATAGTAGCGCAGATTGGCGTTGAAAAATGTGCGGTGGATATTGCCGTCGGGCAGATCTTCATACACCTCATCCATCATATACCTATAGGGCTGCATGTCGAGCAGCTGCATCATCTTCATGCAGTCGCGGCATATCATGCGCCGGTTGCCCCAGGCAATGGTGGCGCTGAGCAGAGCAGCTATCTCTATGTCGCGCAGGTCGCTGAACATACGCGGAAACTGCACCGGGTCGCTGTCAGCAAACTCCGGCACGTCGATACGCGCGGCCTCGCTCTCCAGCAGATTATATAAGTCGTCTTTAGTCATAATCAATAAAAAAGCGTCACCGTAACCGATGACGCTGATGGGGTGAGATATGGGATTCGAACCCATGACCTTCGGAACCACAATCCGACATTCTAACCAGCTGAACTAATCTCACCATGTCTCAAATGCGCTGCAAAGTTATACATTAATTTTCACACAGCAAAATATTTTCANCTGTTTTTCAAAAAAAAATTTCATCCCCACNNCAAATTTCCATTCCCTCCANCCGTATAGTGTATATGTCTGTAAATAGATTTACAGCTTCACAGATTACAATGAAGCCAAAATTTTTTATATTAACCTCCAAACTGGATGTGGGGCTACTTAAAAGATAAAGACTATTAAATCACTATTAAATCAACCTAATTTCAGATGCAGTGGATGAAATTAAATTTGTGTTTTTGGAATTATATTATTAATTTTGTAAAAGACAATCAAAATAAAGAAAATGAGAGTCATTACGGAAGAACCTCTAATGGAATACATCAATCGCTTTCCTGATACGAAAACCGCACTTCAGGCTTGGCTTAAAACTGTTAAGAAGGCTCAATGGACAAATTTTGCAGATATAAAGAGAGATTTTAACAGCGTTGATAACGTCGGGAATCAGCATTATGTTTTTAACATCAGGGGTAATAATCACAGGCTCGTTGTGGTAATTAAATTCACTATAAAGTGGATTTATATTCGTTTTATTGGGACTCATGCAGAATATGATAAAATTGATGCAAGTAAAATCTGAAAAGGTATGACAAAAATTGAAAATGAAGATCAGTATCGATGGGCATTAAATAGAGTAGAAGAGATTCTTCCTTATGTTACGGATGATACTCCTTTGACTGACCCTTATAGCATAGAGTTGGAATTGTTGTCAGGGCTTGTCGCGGATTATTCAGACGAGCACTTTGCCATTGGCAATCCTACTTTAGCGGATATGTTGAAATTAAGGATGTATGAGATGAATCTCACTCAATCAGCACTTTCCAAACTTTTGGGAATCACTCCTTCTCGAATTTGCGAGTATTTGTCAGGCAAAAAAGAACCCACATTACGTCAAGCAAGAATAATCAGCAGTAAACTTGATATTGAGCCCTCTATTGTATTGGGATTATAGTCATTTGACCATTATTGTTTTTCGCCTAACTGATTGATTGCCCCAATTTGCCTACTGGGATAATGTATGAATCGGATTGTATGGATACTTTGAGCCCATCCGTAAACTGATTTTGATGAAAAGGAAATCAAATGATGTGAATGGACAGAAACCTCGTTATGCGATGTTTCTTCCCTTGACTCTAATGGTAGCTTCATTAGTGTCTTGTTGTCTGTCATACTATAATGCCAGGCAAAATCTTGCTGACGATCTTAACGAGACGATGATTGCCCTGGTTAATGAGAATAGCCAATTATGGACCCGACAAGTAGTTAATAGCCAAATACTTGCTTAATTAGTTATAACGTTGTAATTTTGTATTCTAAAAAATTCAAGATATGGCAATGACTATTAAAATTACCCCCCAACTTTGTGGTGAAGATGCACAGAGCTTCATTGAAGAAGCGGAGCGAAATAGCAAATTGCCGATTCCTAAGATATCCCTAATTATTTATCATCTTGATTTTCTGAAAGGATATTATTAATTTTGCTTCCGTAACGAATATCATGAAAGATGAGAGCAAATGAGATACTGAGTGATAATTCATATCATGACTTTTGCCGACGTCTTCAAACCTATCATATCAGGCTCATTCAGTAACTGTAATTTCTGACCTTAAACATACTGTTATGGATTCATTTCAAAAGCAACAAAGATGGTGGACTGCCTCGTCCCTTTCATTCTGGGGTACGCTGATACAGACCGTATTCGCGGTAATCGGCATAGTGGTGATATACATTTTCTCACTAAATATCTGGGACATAGCATTGGATGGAGTACTTTCATCGTTCACTGAGCCAAATTTTGATCAATACCAGACCAGATTTATGTCATACTCCATGTCTATATTGATTGCATTCCTTATAGCCTTCTTGGGATATGTAGTGTATCTGATAGGTATATGCCTCTTCAAAGGCGCACAACATTCCGACGAATCCGACACCCGCACACTGCGCATCATGCTGGTGGAGCTGATTATGCCCGTGCTGTACATATTGGTTTATGCAATGATGATTTCCAACAATAGTATGACTCGTCACTGGCAGACACCCGTCGTGACATCCATATTACTATGGGTAGTGTCCTTAGTTGCGACAATATACCTCATAGCTCAGTATAATGCACTTTCCAAAGAACCTACGTGGGACAACACAGCCCGCCGGGGAGCTGCCAATCTGAAAGCCTCATACCAGTATCTGATATGGATACAAGTTGTAATAATTGCCGGCTGCTTGCTCATGGCCTGGACTGTCTTTTCAACCTACTCGGATCTCGCCTCGATGCGATACTCGTCTGACAGCATGTATGATGTTTTTGACGGCGTCAACAGATTACAGAAAATAGCCATGGATTTTACCAACAGCCTCAAGATCGAGTCAATGTTTACCGGTATCGCCGTAGTCATACTCTCATTGATGTGGGCGGTAAGCCGGATTTCGGGCTGGTACAAGATCAAGAGTGGCAACAGCAGTGAAGAATATGCCTACACACCTCAGGCAGAGCCGGATTACACCGCCGGTGACAGCCGTTTCTGCCACAAGTGCGGCACTCCCCTGCCCGATGATGCGTCGTTTTGTCCGTCTTGCGGCACTCCTGTTGCNGTGGTCACCACTGTCAACCCATCCCCGACCGAAGACACATACGTCTCAACCGAAGAAGTGNCCGANGAACCGGTATACGTANNGNNATCATACGAAGACGAAGAGCCCGACAACCGTAAGAAGTGGATGCTGTGGGGCGGAATCGCCGCCGGAGTCATCGCGCTCGTAATCGGACTATGGGCCATCATGGGTGGAAGCGACAAAATTGAATCCAATGCCGATGCGTTGACCGACAGCTACTATGACGAGACAGAAGATGAAGCAGACTATCCCGTAAACGATAGAAACGCATCATCGTCCGAACCGCTATACCTCGGTGCCATCAACCTCAAAGGCAAGATCGATGGCAAATATGAGGTGGACATGACCCTCTACGAGAGAGACAACGGCACACTCGGCGGCCACTATAAGTATGTCAAGACCGGAACACCGATCGACCTCAGCGGCACATTCACCAATTCCGGCAACAGGCTACAGTACTTCACTATAGATGAATACGTTGGCGGCAACATGACCGGCTCATTCTCGGGGCAGTTTGACGGCTCCACCTTCTCCGGCACCTGGACTAAGGCCGACGGCTCACGTACAATGCCTTTCAGTGTCCGCAGATACTGACCTATCACCGTATCACGATTTGACACAACGCTTTTTTTGTTTCAGAAAAAATTTTTATATTTGCAAACATCTTTAATACTCCACGCAAACTATACTAATACCATATTATTCAATCACCAAACATCTATTACAACATGAAACATCTGTTACTTATCGGATCGATGCTGGCCGGAATGTCAACGATGGCTTACGCAGCCGAGCCTCTGACCGTCGCTCCCGAGAGCGGTGACCTCACCGTGGCTCTCAACACAGCAAAGGAAGCCGCCGGATCTGTTGGCGATATCGTCATCAACCTTGCAGCCGGCGCCACCTACACCGTGAGCGGATCACTCGTGGCTCCAGCCGGTATCACCATCAACGGTAACGGCGCCACAATCGATGCCACAGGCCTCGAAGCTCCGTTCATACTCATGGACGAGACTCCGGCAGTAGAAGTCGTAAGCGACTACTATCGTGTTGACGGTGTCAAGATCGACAACGTGACNCTCACCAACGTNGCCAACTCNCTNTTCTACGACAACAACGTGAAATACTGCGTGGTTGACTTCACCATCGCCAACTCAACAATCGCGCTGACCACCACAGCCGTTGAAAACGAGGCCGTGATCTCATTCAAGGGCGGCGGTGCCAAGGACCTCACCTTCATCGACAACACCATCTACGGCAACAACGAGGTAGCCAAATACTTCGTACGCTACAACAACAGCGCACGTCTCGACCGCTACGGATTCGACAAAGAGACCGAATTCCAGACAATGACCTACCTGAGCAACACATTCTACGGTCTGCTCAAATCTGACGGCCAATGGGGCAACTACAGCGCCATCAGCGGACAGAATTACATCAAATATGACGTACAGAAGAACATCTGGTACAACTGCGGCAACGACATCATCCGCCGCATGGCAGGTGGCCGCTTCGGTGGCTCCGCTCCCCTGGAATTCGCTTACAACACATACTTCAACAACGGCGAAAGCATCGCCGAGAGCGAAGCAAGCTACGACAACAGCGGTAACATCCTCACCACCAACCCTGACTTCGCTGACGCAGCAGCCGCCAACTTCACAATCGGTGGCACCACAGAGCAGGCCAAATACCAGACCGGCGCTACAAAATGGCTCGTGGGCTATGACATCGAGCTTACGGTATCCGGTGGCGACATCACAGCAGCTCTCGAAGCAGCCAAGGCTGGCGTTGCCCGTGTAGGCAATATCGTGATCAACTTCACCGATGCCGCAGTGGTCAACACTCTGAGCGGATCACTCGTCGCTCCCGCCGGTCTCACAATCAACGGCAACGGCGCCACCATCGATGCAGCAGGTCTCAACGCTCCTGTCATCCTCATGGACGCCAATCCCTCAGCACCGCTCATCAACGACTACTACCGCGTGAATGCCATCAAGCTTGACAACGTCAACATCATCAACGTGGCCAACTCGCTCTTCTACGACAACAACGTGAAATACTGCGTGGTAGACTTCACAATCGCCAATTCTACAATCGCCCTCACCACCACAGCTGTTGAAAACGAGGCAGTGATCTCATTCAAGGGCGGCGGTGCCAAAGATCTCACCTTCATCGACAACACCATCTACGGCAACAACGAGGTGGCCAAATATTTCGTGCGCTACAACAACAGCGCCCGTCTCGACCGCTACGGTTTCGACAAGAACACCGACTTCCAGGTAATGACATACAAGAGCAACACATTCTACGGTCTGCTCAAATCTGACGGCCAGTGGGGCAACTACAGCGCTATCAGCGGCCAGAACTACATCAAGTATGACGTACAGAAGAATATCTGGTACAACTGCGGCAACGACATCATCCGCCGCATGGCAGGTGGCCGCTTCGGTGGCTCCGCTCCCCTGGAATTCGCTTACAACACATACTTCAATAACGGCGAAAGCATCGCTGAGAGCGAAGCAAGCTACGACAACAGCGGCAACATCCTCACCACCAACCCCGACTTCGCTGACGCAGCAGCCGCCAACTTCACCATCGGCGCCACCACAGAGCAGGCCAAATATCAGACCGGCGCTACAAAGTGGCTCGTACCCTACCAGGATGAAGAATTCACACAAGCACTCACAGATCTTTACACATTGATTTATGAAGCAAGAGAATTACTTGGCGACGATATAGAATCAGAAGCAGGATCCAAATTCCTGCAAGCTATCGAGTATGCTAAGTATGTAGCACAAACAGCCGACACAATCGAAGCTCTCAACAATGCATATTACATGCTCATAGATGCCATCAATGAATATAAGACAACCGGCATCGAAGCTATCTCNAANGAAAACGCACCTGTNGAATACTACAACCTGCAGGGTGTGCGCGTGGCTGATCCCTCAAACGGCATCTTCATCCGCAAGCAGGGCACAACCACCACAAAGGTCATCATCAAATAAGATCACCACATCCGATAACCTGGCGGCGACCATATATATGGCCGCCGCCCTTATTTCACACTCCCAATTAAATCAATTAGGCTTTGTAGGGACATGCCTTTGGCTACAGTACATGACAATTTTATTGGGTGGTTGATGAGATTATCTGGCTTGAATTAACTTTAATGATTTCATCAGCCACATATGATAGACCCCAGGAGAATATGCTATAGCGTCTTCGGCCGTTGCTCCTCATCACAGGGATTGCCTTGGTACGCATTCTGACAAGTCCCTGGATGAATGCACATGCATAGGCGATGAGGATGATGGCAAGCATGTTCTGGAATCTGCCATTCGTTGGCAGATGGGTCTCCTCCATATTGAAGCCTGCAGTCTTCATTGCGCGGAAGGCAGTCTCAATCTGCCAGCGGAGCCTGTACATCTTGTCGGTGAAGTTTGATTCCACGGGAGTTGCGAGGATAAGCAGCCCGTCCATAGGGGAGCCATCGCGTCTGGTAGCGTATATGCGCACCCGCAGGTCCTCTTTCAAGGAATAGGTGTGTGCGAGGACCACGCTGTCTCCGGACCGTAGGGATGAGAGGATTGTGCTCAACTTCCGGGTTGTACCTGTAGCCTTATCACTGATGTAGCTGTTTTCCCTGATTCTGAGGCAGAACGGGACGTGGCGTGCGGTCAGCCACCTCATGAATTTCTCATACCCGAACTCCCTGTCTGCCACGAGGCACTCTATTTCGGAGGCGGGTATGATGTCAAGCACGTGTTCCATGAACTCGACCTGCTCAACCCAATTCGTGCACCCGCGCTTGTGGTAGGTGGTGAAGTATATCGGTATGGAGATACCGTCAAAACATATCCCTATGGCCAGGATATTGTATATGCGGCTCCCCAGTTCCCAGGTGGTGCGGTCCATGGTCAGTATATACCTTCTCTGCGGCGACAACGCCTTCACTATTGCCTTTCCTATTGCCCCGACAGGGAAAATCCTCAATGCAAGGAGACGCTCGAGTCGCCTCACCACCGACAGGGGTTTTGTCTGCGGGAAGCATTCCCGGGCCAGCTTGAGCAGATTGACCGACAAGGTCACCAGCAAGCCGCGGATCAGTGCCAGAAGACATTTTCTGTGGGAAAGTTGCAGTCCATTGACCCAAACGGCGGTTATTATTGTTTCAATAATATCCATGTGGCATATGGTTTTTTAGGGTTCTTTTGTTCAATTCCCAAACAAACTGTATCGCCACATTTCTTTTATTATTCCGCTTCAACCACTTAGGAGGACACATATATTAACATACTTTAAACTAATGGATAGCCATATGGCTATCCATTAGTTATTTAAAAAATGTCATGTACTGTAGCCGAAGGCATGTCCCTACAAATTTTGAATTTTGATACACCCTCCTGGGGAATTTAAAAGCTGAATCTATTTCTTGCGGGCTTTAAGGATACGCACGTTCCCTCCGGCCGATATTCTCACAATGTAGACATCCGGCAACAGATCCGACACATCTACCGGTTGATACGGCGCGATATCGCGGCATGCCAACC
>WFMB01000041.1 GCA_009177185.1 Bacteroidales bacterium | reverse complement strand
TCGGTGCTGATTAGCCGCTTGTCGCGCATTCCAACGACGATAGAGCTTCCGCTCAACGATGTGACGAGGAAGTATATCGATACCTATAGTTCGCGCATGAAGGGTGCGGTAGCCGTTATGTTGGCTTCCGCCAATTTCTATAATCCAATCTTTGAAGAGGCGTTGGAGCGGTATAACTTGCCTCTGGAACTGAAGTATTTGCCTGTCATCGAGTCGGGGCTTCGTCCGTCAGCCACTTCCAGAGTGGGTGCTGCTGGCTTGTGGCAGTTCATGTTGACGACAGGCAAGCGTTATGGGCTGGAGGTGAATACCTTGGTTGATGAGCGTCGTGACCCTATCAAGTCAAGCGAAGCCGCTGCTCGCTATCTGCGTGACCTGTATGATATGTTTGGCGATTGGGGCTTGGCGATTGCCGCTTATAATTGTGGCGAAGGAAACGTGCAGAAGGCTATCCTTCGTTCTGGTAATCAAGGAAGTGCGGATTTTTGGTCGGTGTATAACCGCTTGCCTCGTGAGACGCGTGGCTATGTTCCTGCTTTTATCGCAGCCACTTATATTATGAATTACTATTGCGAGCATGGCATCGTGCCTCGCGAAACGACATTGCCGTTGGAGTCGGACACCGTTGTTGTGCAGCGCGAGGTGACGTATGCACAGATTGCCTCACAGTGTAATGTGACTGTAGATGAACTGCGCTCCATCAATCCTCAATACCGTCGTGACATCGTTCCTGTTGGCTATGTGCTTCGTCTGCCAGCAAGCGCGATAGAGGATTTTGTCTTGAAAGAAGACAGCGTCTATGCAGCCAATGCTGCGAGTGGCTCGTTGGCTGCAGGTGTGCGCCGTGTTGTCGTTGACGATGTGGAAGGTGTGCAGGCGAACGCCCCCACTTCCAATCATGCCTCTGCTCGTAACAGTAGGCGAAGCACTACGACCCGTTCGCAGGCATCAAAAGATGTGTCTGTCAGACGTGGCGAAACCTTGTCTTCCATCGCTAAGCGTAATGGCACGACGGTAGAAAAGTTGAAGAAGATGAACAACTTGCGGAGCGACATGATTCGTGAAGGGCAGAAGCTTCGCGTGAAATAGCGTGTGACCGTTAGAGTGTGTGGGAAAGAATCTGTAACCAGTTAATCATACAGCTTTATGGATACAACAAAGGCAGATATGGAACTCGAAGAAAAGATGGTCAATGACGAGTTTCAAAGATAGATTGATGCGTATTTGGCAAGCAAGCACAGGAAGAAGGTAGAGATTATCACTAAGGCTTTTAACTTTGCGAAACATGCTCATAAGGGAGTGCGCCGCTTGTCGGGCGAGCCTTACATCATGCACCCGCTTGCGGTCGCCAAGATTGTTTGTTGTGAGATAGGGCTGGGCTCTACATCCATCTGTTCGGCACTGCTCCACGATGTGGTGGAAGACACTGACTATACCGTGGAGGACATCGAGAACATGTTTGGTCCTAAGGTTGCGCAGATTGTTGACGGTTTGACTAAAATCTCAGGCGGCATATTCGGTGAGCATGCTTCGGCACAGGCGGAGAACTTCAAGAAGCTATTGCTGACGATGAGCGATGACATCCGCGTTATCCTCATCAAGATAGCCGACCGNTTGCACAACATGCGCACATTNGGCAGNNAAGCAGTCAACAAGCAGTANAAGATTNCANGTGNNACGCTCTACNTNTATGCGCCATTNGCAAACCGCTNGGGACTCAATTCCATCANGACGGAGCTGGAAGATTTGAGTTTCCGTTTTGAGCATCCCGAAGAGTATAAGGAGATTGAGAGCAAACTGGAAGCCACGAAGGTAGCGCGTGATACGCTGTTTGATGAGTTTGCCGCCCCCATTCGTGCCCAGCTGGACAGTTTGGGTCTGCAATACGAAATCAAGCAGCGCGTGAAGTCGCCATACTCCATTTGGCGAAAGATGCAGACAAAACACATCCCGTTTGAGGAGATATACGATATTNTGGCGGTNCGAATCATCTTTGNNCCAGAAGATGTTGATANNGAACTGAACGACTGCTTCGACATNTACGTCAAGTTGTGCAAGANTTACACTTCGCATCCCGACCGCACGCGCGATTGGGTGAGCCATCCGAAAGCCAANGGCTATNAGGCNTTNCACGTCACGNTTATGTNCAAGCAGGGCGAATGGATAGAGGTGCAGNTTCGTTCCCGTCGCATGGACGACATCGCCGAAAAGGGTTTTGCCGCCCATTGGAAATACAAGGAAGGGGATAAGACGGAGACCTCTTCGGAGATGGAGCTGGACAAGTGGCTCGCAACGATTAAGGAGATTCTTGACGACCCTCAGCCCGATGCCATGGACTTTCTTGACACCATCAAGCTGAACCTCTTTGCCTCCGAGATTTTTGTCTTTACGCCCAAGGGCGAGCTGCGCATGATGCCGGCAGGCAGCACTGCGCTCGACTTTGCATTCAGCATTCACACCTTCGTGGGCAGCCACTGCATTGGCGCGAAGGTGAACCATAAGCTGGAGCCTATCAGTTACGTCCTGAACAGCGGAGACCAGGTTGAAATCTTGACCTCCAAATCGGTGCATCCCACCCGTGAATGGCTAAACATCGCCACCACTGCCAAGGCTACCACCAAGATTCTCTCCATCCTGCGCAAGGAAGAACGTGAACTGCGCAAGAAAGGCGAACAGCTGCTCGACGAGTTCTTGGCTCAGAACGATATAGTGAAAGACTCGTTGGTGATTGACAAGATTTGTAACCTGCATGAATACGCCAAGCCCGAAGCTCTTTACGTTGCGTTGGCAGAGGGAAAGATGCAGTTGGGACGTGCGGAACTCGATGCCATCAAGGGTAAAGAAGAAGTGGTGGGTTGGAAACGCCTCTTCTCCTTCGGCAAGAAGACTACCAAGCAAAGTTTGCGCGGCAAGAAGAAGATTGGTCCCGACTTTGATAAGAAGAAAGCCATCATTCTCACCGAAGACAGCATTCAGAACCAATACACCTTGTGCGACTGTTGCAAGCCGATTCCTGGCGATACGGTCATGGGCTACATCGACGACGACAAGCATATCATTGTGCATAAGCTGCAATGCCCCATTGCCGAGAAGCTGAAAGCCAGCCGTGGCAATCGTGTTTTGGCGGCTCAATGGCAGATGGACGGCACGACGCTCTTCCCCGTCTCCATGCACCTCAAGGGCTTTGACAAGTTGGGGCTTTTGCACGAGATGACGCAGGTTATCTCCATGCTGCATGGTATCAACATCCGCAAGGTGGAGATAGAGTGTGACAAGGGCATCTTCGAGTGCAACATTCAGATGTATGTACACGACACCAAGGAGGTGGATGAAGTCTTGACCAGTTTGCGCAAGATAGCCAACCTGAAAGAAGCGTCGCGCATATAACCTATTTCACAGCCTCAAAATCGGAGTCCCCGACTCCGATTTTAGAGGTATTTTGAGGGCGTTGTTCTGCGACCTCGATTTCATCGCAGAAGACCCTCGTTTTTTGGGGTGCTGAGGCATTCATAACAAAAGGGGCAGTGTCACCACTGCCCCTTTTGTTGTATATGGTTGATGCGGTTTACACCAGTCCGCCCAAATCTTTGCCGATGGCTTGTAGCTCCGAACGGATGGCCTTGAGCTTGTCAATCACTTCCGCATTGCGGTTGACACTTCCGCTTTTGTCGCGCTTAATCATGTTGCGTGCGCCTTGCAGCGTCATGCCGCGTTCTTTCACGAGGTGATACACCAGCCTGACTTGTTCAATGTCCGCCTTGGTGTATTGGCGTATGCCGCGCCCCGCCTTTTGGGGGTTGATGGTGGGGAACTCCTTCTCCCAAAAGCGGAGGAGGGTTTCCGAAACATTGAATAGTTTGGCGACCTCGCTGATGCTGTAAAACAACTTCAGGTCTTTGTTCTTGTTGAGTGCCATGGGCTTATGGTTTGGTCAATTACTTCTTGGGAATGTTCTTCAAGATTTCGAGTGTGAAGTCGTAGAACTTTGCCACCGTCGGGATGAGGCATGCCTCGTTGGGAGTGTGGGGGCTTACCAGTGTGGGACCATAGCTCGCCATGTCCATCTCGGGATAGTTGACACCGATGATGCCGCATTCCAGACCTGCATGGCATGCACCGACCACTGGGCGTTTGCCGTACATGGTTTCATAGATGTTCGACATCATTTCCACCAGCGGACTCTTGGGGTTGGGCTGCCAGCCGCTGTAGCCGCCCTCCAGCTTCACCTGCATGCCAGCCATTGAGAAGCAGGCGATGTATTGGTTGCAGAGGTATTGCTTCATGCTGTCTTGCGATGAGCGTGCCAGTGTGATGACTTCTGCCTTTCCGTCGGCAATGTTGACAATGGCAAGGTTGCATGAGGTCTCCACCAGTTCGGGCATGGAAGGGGTGTAGCGCAACACACCGTCGTGGGCGGCCAGGATGGCGTTGATGAGGTTTTCCTGCACTTCTTGTGGCACAGCCTTGGCAGGGATGCTCTCCACGGGATTGGCGGTCAGTTGGATGCCGTTGGTTTCAATGTCTTTGTACTCTTCTGTGAAGATTTTCTTGCACTTCTCGATGAGTGCGAGGAAGTTCTCCTTCTCCTTCTGTGGCACCAGCACCGTTGCCTCGCATTCGCGTGGGATGGCGTTGCGCATGTTGCCTCCATGCCAACTGCACAACCATGCCGCCTTCGTGTTGACTGCGGCAAACAGAATGCGTGCCATCAGCTTGTTGGCATTGGCGCGCCCCTTGTGGATCTCGATGCCTGAGTGACCGCCCAGCAAGCCCTTGATGGCGATGCTGTAGCACAGCATATTGTCTGGGTTGACGTTCAGTTCTTGATACTCCATTTGGCAGAGGATGTCCATGCCACCCGCACAGCCAATGGTGATTTCCCCTTCTTCCTCCGAGTCGAGGTTGAGCAAGAACTTGCCGTCCAGTTCGCCAGCTTTCAGACCGAAAGCACCGTCCATGCCCGTCTCTTCATCGCGAGTGATGAGCACTTCGATAGGACCATGCGCCACAGCGTCGTCTTCGATGATAGCCATTGCGGCTGCCACACCCATGCCGTTGTCGGCACCGAGGGTGGTGTTGCGAGCTTTCACCCAGTCGCCGTCGATATATACGTCAAGTGGGTCAGTCTCAAAGTTGTGCGCACTCTCCTTCGTCTTCTGTGGCACCATGTCCATGTGAGCTTGTAGCACGGCGGTCTGTCTGTCTTCATAACCTGGCGTAGCACCTTTCTTCATCACTACGTTGCCAGCCTCGTCCAGATAGGCCTCAGCACCATTTGCTTTGGCAAAGTCAATCAAGAAGGCTGCTACCTTTTCAGTGTGTCCAGATGGGCGTGGAATCTGTGTCAGCGCATAGAAGTTTTTCCAAACTGCTTTGGGAGTTAATTCTTCAATCGGATTCATGATATTCTGTTTTTGTGATAATTAGTTTGTTGAAGTCTTTGGGGTGACAGCTGAGCGCATGCCCAAGGCGATGAGCGAGAAGATGCCGAGCACGGGCACAAGGGCTGTCTGTATCGTGTGTACGATGAGCACGAAGGTGACCGCCTCCGTGTCTGCTAATCCATATAGAATCAAAATGGTCTTGACGGCAAAGTGCCAAGGTCCTGCGCCATTGGGCGTGGGGACAATCACCGAGATGCTGCCCACGATGAAGCTCACAATCGCAGCCGTGAATCCCAAACCCTCCATGAAGGAGAAGCAACGGAACGTAATCCAGTAGTGTAGGAAGTAGCTTGCCCAGATGGCTATCGTGTAGAAAGCAAACAAGCCTTTGTTCTCCACGCCTTTAAGTGACATTGCCCCTTCCTTGATGTTGGCTATCATTGTGTGGATTTTCTGCATNAANGCAAATCGCNTCATTGCCACCCAGATGAAGAGCANCGTGATGNTGAGGCACAGAGCCGTGACCAGATAGCCCGNTGTGGTGAATCCCCGCAAGNTNNCGCTCAAGCTTGTGCCAGTGTTGNCGAAGAACGAGTTGAAGACAGCCAACTGCGCCACCATCACGATGGCTGTGATGGCGAGCAGCAGCGCAGAGTCGATGATGCGTTCCGTCACCACAGTGCCAAGGGCTTTCAGGAAGGGTGTCTTGTCATATTTTGCCAAGATGCCGCATCGGCTCAGCTCCCCACTGCGTGGTATAATCAAGCTGGATGCGTAGGAGATGAATACGGCATGGATGCAATCGGTTGTGCGTGGATGCTCGCCCAATGGTGCCAACGTCTGTTTCCAGCGGATGCCCCGAAACAGCTGTGCGGTCACGCCAAACACCAGCGAGAACAACATCCAGCCCCAGCTCATTTTGTGCAAAACAATTTCTCCCATGTGGCTGAAGTTGGTGTCTCGGTACATCCACCACAGAATGGTGCCGCCCAACAAGAAGGGGACGATGATATTGAGTGTCTTTTTGAGCGTTTTTTTGTTGTTCATCGAGAAATGTTGTACCTTTGCAACCACAAAGATACGATAAATTCATCATTCACCTTTCATCATTACGATTTTTTTTCGTGAAAAGCGTAAAACCAAAGAAATTTCTGGGTCAGCATTTCTTAACCGACCTCAGTGTGGCGCAACGCATCGCCGACACGGTGGATGCTTGTCCCGACATCCCTGTGTT
>WFMB01000135.1 GCA_009177185.1 Bacteroidales bacterium | reverse complement strand
CCGCAAACAGCAAGGTCAAATACATACCGCAGGGCACTTCTGTATATGGTGCGCTTTCACTGTCTCAAAATCGGAGTCCCCGACATCGGTTGACCGATGTCGGGGACTCCGACTGGTCGATGTCGGGGACATCGATTTTAGAGGGCTTTTTAAGGAGTTGTTCTAAGACCTCCATTTATTCACCTCACACCTTTATTCACCATCCTATTACCCATATAGGTCGCTTGGTATATTTCGTGGCTTATCTCTCAAACACGATTCGCTCTTATCCGCAACATTTCATGCGGACAAGAGGCTATAACGGTATATATATAGGACGATAAATCGTGCATTTCCCCCAACCATCCAACTTGTTTTTTCTGCTTTCACCATGGAATTACTGATTTGGTACGCATTTACGGATACGGTATAAAGAAGGTTATAGAATTGGGGAAGATGAAATCCCAAAATTCCAAAGAAGAATAGACATATCTATTACCTCAAAGGTCTCTTTGAGGCTTTTTTTGCAGTAATCATACAGAAGAAACCTCATTGTTCATTTTTTTTCTGTATCTTTGTACGATTTTTAAGAAGTCAAAAAAAAGAAATACTGATATATGGAAAATAGAAGCATTGTTTCGATTGCTGACTATGGAAAGGAGAAGATTCAGTATCTGCTCGACATGGGGACAGAGTTTGAGGCTCACCCAAACCGTCAGCTGTTGAAGGGCAAGGTGGTCGCCACCCTTTTCTTTGAACCTTCCACACGCACGAGGCTCTCATTTGAGACGGCAGCCAACCGTCTGGGTGCTCGCGTAATCGGCTTCACCGACCCGAAGGCGACCAGCTCGTCGAAAGGCGAGACACTGAAGGACACTATTAAGATGGTGAGCAACTATGCCGACGTGATTGTGATGCGCCACAAGTTGGAGGGTGCGGCACTCTACGCCAGCGAAGTGACCGACGTGCCCATCATCAATGCGGGCGACGGCTCGAACCTGCACCCCTCGCAGACGATGCTCGACCTTTATTCCATTTACAAGACCCAAGGTACGCTGGAGAACTTGAACATCTACATGGTGGGCGACTTGAAGTATGGTCGCACGGTACACTCGCTCCTAATGTCGATGCGGAAATATAACCCTACGTTCCATTTCATTGCCCCCAAGGAGCTGGAAATGCCCGATGAGTATAAACTCTACTGCAAGCAGAACGGCATCAAGTACATTGAGCAACAGGATTTCACGGAGGATACGATTGCCGATGCCGACATCCTCTATATGACCCGTGTGCAGCGCGAGCGTTTCACTGACTTGATGGAGTATGAGCGTGTAAAAGATGCCTACATTCTGAAAGCGTCAATGCTGGGCAAATGCAAGGAGAACATGAAAATTCTGCATCCGCTGCCCCGTGTGAACGAGATTGAGTATGATGTGGACGAGTCGAAGCACGCTTACTATTTTGAACAGGCACAGAACGGGCTGTATGCCCGTGAGGCACTGATTTGCGATGTGCTTGGCATTACGCTCGACGATGTGAGGAACGATACAACAATCATCTAAATAAAGCCTAATCAGATGGAAAAACAACAGAAACTTGTGGCTGCACTGGAGAACGGCTCGGTGATTGACCACATCCCAACAGATAAACTTTTCACCGTGGCTCAGTTGCTGCAACTGGAACTTTGCACAGAGCCTGTTCTTATTGGCAACAACCTCGAAAGCAAGGTGATGGGCAAGAAGGGCATTATCAAGATTGCTNGCAAGTTCTTTACCGAAGCTGAAATCAGCAANCTGGCTGTNNTNTGTCCCAACATCCGACTGNCGGNNATCAAGANCTATGAAGTNGCAGAGAAACGGGANATTACGCTGCCCGAAACACTGACCAACATCGTAAAGTGTGCCAACCCTGTGTGTATTACCAACAATGAACCGATGAAGACGGTCTTCTACCGCATGGACAAGGACACGCTGAAGTGTCGCTATTGTGGGAAGGAACAGAAACTGAAGGACATCAAACTGAAATAGCATAATGAAATTTACAGAACGCACAAAACTGAACCTCGCAGACGTGAACAAGGAGGTTCTGGAGCAGTGGAATGCAGAAGATATGTTCCATAAGAGCATTGAAGAGCGCGAAGGCTGTCCTCAATTCATCTTTTTTGAAGGTCCGCCATCTGCCAACGGACATCCGGGCATTCACCACGTGATGGGCAGAACGATTAAAGATACATTCCTTAGATACAAGACGATGCAGGGCTTCCAAGTGAAGCGTAAGGCTGGCTGGGACACACATGGTCTGCCAGTGGAACTGAGTGTGGAAAAGTCGCTCGGCATCACCAAGGAGGACATCGGCAAGAAAATCAGTGTGGATGAATACAACGACGCTTGCCGCAAGAACGTGATGATGTACACCAGCGAGTGGACAGAGCTCTCTGAAAAAATGGGCTACTGGGTGGATTTGGAGCACCCTTACATCACTTATGACAACAAGTATATTGAGACACTGTGGTATCTGCTCAAGCAGCTGTATCAAAAGGGCTTGCTCTACAAGGGATACACCATTCAACCCTACTCTCCTGCCGCTGGCACAGGTCTTTCATCGCATGAGCTGAACCAACCTGGTTGCTACCGCGACGTGAAGGACACGACGGTGACTGCACAATTCCTTATAAAGGATGTTTGTGAGGGATTGAAGAGCAAGGGGGAATTGCTCGGTGAGATGCCCCACGACCTGAAAACATATATCTTGGCGTGGACGACCACTCCATGGACGCTCCCATCCAACACTGCTCTTTGTGTAGGTCCTAAGATTGACTATGTGGCTGTTAAGGGCAAGAACCCATACAGCGGAGAAGAAGCCATCTATATCTTGGCGGACAGCCGTTTGTCTGCATATTTCTCTGCCGAAAAAGACGAAGACGGCAATGAGAAGCCCCTCGAAATCCTCTGGAAGGGCAAAGGCACCGACCTTGTGGGACTGCACTACGAGCAACTGATGCCATGGGTGAAACCCTGCGCACTCGAAGACAACAAGGTGGTGGTGAAGGAGGCTGATGCTTTCCGGGTCATCCCTGGTGACTATGTAACGACCGAGGATGGTACAGGTATCGTACACATTGCTNCAACTTTTGGTGCTGAGCNACGCGAAGGTAGNCAAGGATGCTNGCATCCCCTCACTCTTCATCATCGACAAGGCTGGTGACACTCGCCCAATGGTTGACTTCACTGGTAAGTACTTCGTAAAGGAAGACATGAACGAAGAGTTTGTAAGTCTTTGTGTCAACGAAGGTTATTGGAAACATAGCGGTAACTATGTAAAGAACGCATACGACCCTAAATACAATCAGGACGGCAAGTATGACGAGAAGGCAGCCAGNAAAGANATGGACTTGAANGTAGTGCTCTGTTTAGAGATGAAGGAAGAAGGTACAGCCTTCAAGATAGNGAAGCACGTACACAACTACCCACACTNCTGGCGCACTGNCAAGCCNGTGCTCTACTACCCTCTTGACTCTTGGTTTATCAAATCGACAGCCAAGAAAGACCGTATGTTTGAGCTGAACAAGACCATTCAGTGGAAGCCCGAAAGCACAGGCACGGGACGTTTCGGCAAATGGCTGGAGAACCTTAACGACTGGAATCTTTCCCGTTCTCGCTACTGGGGTACACCACTCCCCATCTGGCGTAACCGTGACACACGCGAAGAAGTGTGCATCGGTAGCGTGGAAGAACTATATAACGAGATTGAGAAAGCTGTGGCTGCTGGTGTGATGCAGAGCAACCCGTTGAAGAACAAAGGTTTTGTGCCTGGCGATATGAGTCAGGAAAACTATGACAAGATTGACCTCCACCGTCCATACGTGGATGACATCAAATTGGTGTCGGACAAGGGCAATGTGCTTACACGCGAACTCGACCTCATTGACGTGTGGTTTGATTCAGGTGCTATGCCATACGCACAAGTTCACTATCCATTTGAGAATAAGGAACTGATTGACAAGGGTATCGCCTATCCTGCTGATTTCATTGCTGAAGGTGTTGACCAAACACGCGGCTGGTTCTTCACGCTGCATGCCATCGCCACAATGGTGTTTGATTCTGTAGCCTATAAAGCGGTGATTTCAAACGGTCTTGTGCTTGACAAAAATGGTATCAAGATGTCGAAACGTTTGGGCAACGTCATCAACCCCTTCGACTGCATCGGCACCTTCGGAGCTGACGCTGTGCGTTGGTACATGATAACGAACTCCTCGCCTTGGGACAACCTATCGTTCGATTCTGAAGGTGTGAAGGAAGTGACCAGCCAATTCTTTATCAAGCTTCAACAGGCGTATTCGTTCTTCACGATGTATGCCAACGTAGATGGTTTTGAATACAAGGAAGCCGACATCCCCAACAGCGAACGTCCTGACTTCGACCGCTGGCTGCTCTCTGAACTGAACACGCTGGTAAAGAATGTACAGACCTATCTTGATGACTACGACCCCACTCCTGCTGGTCGGCTGATTCAATCGTTCGTCATCGACAACCTCTCTAATTGGTACATCCGCCTTAACAAGCCTCGCTTCTGGGGTGGCGAGATGACAGCTGACAAGCTCTCTGCTTATCAGACACTCTACACTTGTCTTGACACATTGAGCCGACTGATTGCACCGATAGCACCATTCTATGCTGACCAGCTTTTCCGAGACCTCAACAGCGCAACAGGCAGAGACGGTTCGGAGAGTGTGCATCTTGCCAAGTTCCCAACATTCGACGAAGCATACATCGACACAGAACTGGAAGCAGCCATGGAGGCTGCCATGAAGGTGACTTCGATGGGACTTTCCATCCGAAAGAAGGTGAAGATTCCCGTGATTCAAGCACTTCAATCCATCGCCATCCCCGATACCGATGCCGTGTTCAGCGGTCGCATTGAACGTATGAAGGACATCATCACCAAGGAGGTAAACGTAAAGGAGTTACAACTGATGGACGGCAAGATGCTGGTGAAGAACGTGAAGTGTAACTTCCGCGTGATGGGCAAGAAGTTTGGCAAAATGATGAAGGCGGTGAGCAACGCTGTGACCGAGATGTCGCAAGCACAGATTGCAGAACTTGAAGCAAACGGACAAGTAACGCTACAAGCCGANGGACAGGATGCCATAATTGAGTTGGCTGATGTTGACATCATGTCNCAGGACATNCCTGGATGGAGCGNTGCCAACNAANGCNCTACAACANATGGNTCTCGANATCACCATCACACCTNCATTGAAGANCNAGGGNAATGCCCGTAAGGTCATCAAGCAAATTCAGGGTCTTCGCAAGTCGCAAGGCTTTGAAATAACCGACCGCATTCATGTGGTTATCACCGAAACGCCCGAAACCAGAGCGGTATTTGACTGCTTCAAGGAAAACATTGCCACACAAGTGCTTGCAAACTCTATTGAGCTGGGTAACCCTGTAGGTGAGCCGATTGATTTCGACGACTTTAAGGCTGTCATTACTGTTCAGAAAGACTAAACGCAGATGACAAGGAAGAATAAGAAAATCCTTTCCATCATCCTCTTCATGACCGTTCTTGTCATTGACCAAATCATCAAGGTCAATGTCAAGACGGGCATGTATTTGGGAGAACGCATCGAGATTACCAAGTGGTTCAGCCTCCTGTTTGTGGAAAACAACGGCATGGCTTTCGGCATGTTGGGAGGCAAGCTCTTTGGTGTCGAGGTCAAGCTCTTCCTCACCCTTTTCCGTGTGGTAGCAGTTTGCCTTATCGGATGGTTCATCTATAGCGAGATTAGACGCAAACGTCCAACGGGGTATATCGTGTGCCTTACCCTCATTGCTGCAGGAGCGGCGGGCAACATCATCGACAGCCTCTTCTACGGACTCATCTTCAACAATCCGCCCTATCCCCATGTGGCTGAGTTCCAGCCTTGGGGCTATGGTTATGGTGCGTTACTCTACGGCAAGGTCGTTGATATGTTCTACTTTCCACTGATTGAATGGGACATGCCCACGTGGATGCCCATCTATTCGGGTCAGCATTGTGTATTCTTCTCCCCCATCTTTAACTTTGCCGATGCCGCTATCTCCTGTGGCATTGTGGCATTGTTGCTGTTCTATCACAAGTTAATCAGCCAGTACCAGGTAAGGAGAGGTTGAAGCCGAACAGAAAGTTAAAGTAGCCACCTCTATGAAGTCCCGTTTCATCATAACACTTATCACACTGGTCGTGTTTGCCATCGTAGCGTGCGAGAATCGCCCCAAGGAGGTGCTTTCGCGCGGCAAGATGGAGGATGTGCTGTATGACTACCATATCATGCAGGGACTTATCGAACAACAGCCAGCCGAGGAACGGCTGGACAAAGCACAAGACTACATCAATGCGGTGTATGTAAAGCACGGAATAACGGAGGCGCAATTCGACACTTCGGTCACCTACTATAACCGTCACCCCAAGGACCTCTACAAGATTTATAAGAGTTTGGAGCAACGCTACACGTCTGCTAACGAAGAAATGCAGTTGGTAAACGGCAACAACGACATGATGGCAATCTATGCTACGGGAGGCGACACGACCAACTTGTGGAACTCAAGCTCCCTCCTCCTGTTGCGTAGCAGAGAAGGCACCAACAAGGAAAGCTTCACCATCCATGCCGACACGAGTTTCCATCACCGTGACCATTTCATCCTCACCTTCTCGCCCATGTTTATCAAAGCGGCAAAAGACAACAACGAAAGTCCTTACCTGCACGTAAACCTCAGCGTCATGTACAAAAGCGGCAAGTATGCAGGCACTGTACGCACCATCAGCTACAACGGCACACAGCAGATGACGTTGAAGACCGACGAAAACGAAGACATCCAGCTCATCACAGGCGCGTTCTTCTACAAAAGTCCCAAGACCGCTCGCAACTTCTGTCTGGTTGACAACATCTCATTGGTACGCATGCACGAGAAAGCACCTGAACCCAAGGTAGAAGAAAAGGCGGACAGCGCAGATTCAACACGCATTGACACGTTGCAGAAAGTGCCAACACATCGCTACACACCCGAAGAAATCCGTCAAATGAACAAATCGGACGAGAAGATACTCATCCAGACAGCACCTTCTGTCCGCAAGCCTAATTCCATTGGTCCACGCAGACACAAACAACCAGCCACAAAACAATAAGCCCATGCGAAGAGTGGCTGCATCCAGAGTTTTCATCAACGAAAAAGAGTTCCTCAACAACCATGTTGTGGAACTCTTCAATCATTTTGTAACCAACCATTATCCGCTGCAAGAAGAACTTCCCATGACTGAATGGTTAGGTGGCACCATCATTCTTCGCGATGGAAAAGCCTACCATACCCCCAAACTGCTATCTCCTGCGGAACTCGGCGCAGACAATNGCGGTGGAAATCGCTACATTCAGCGACTCTGANGTATCCCTGCCTTCAGGATAGTTGGGNATGTATNGCCGTTCACTCACACACGCCTCCACAGCCTCCGACACACCCTTTCCCTCGTTGCCCATCACGATGACACCATACTGCGACAAATCCTTCTCATACATATTGTCACCATCCAAGAATGTGCCATACACCGGAACATTCTCCTTCAATCCCTTCAGGGTTTCAGCCAAATCGACATAATGCACTTGCACCCTCGCCATCGCCCCCATTGTGGCTTGCACCGTCTTGGGATTATAAATGTCGGCACATCCCTGCGAACAGAAGATATGTTCGATGCCAAACCAATCCGCCACCCGTACAANCGTGCCNAANTTGCCAGGATTCTGTACATCGTCCAACGCCAAGCAAAGCCCCTTGCCGACCACCTCGCTGATATTCACACTCCACTGCGGTTGCCGAAACACAGCCAACACATGTTGGGGCGCATCCTGAAAGCTCAACCGCTTCAACTCCTCCTCCGTCACCTCATCCACCTCCGCATGGCTCATCTGGTCACCATTCATCACCTCCTCATGCTGCTCCAGCCACACTCGCGTGGCAGCCAGATAGCGACACTCAAACACATCCAGCAAATCGCCCACCAGCTTATGTNCCTCCGCCACAAANACGCCATCCGCCTTCCTGAACTTCTTCATTTCCAACGAACGAATATACTTCNCCNTGTTCTTGCTAACCATGATTTCCTATTTTCAGGCAAAGGTATGGAATTNGATGAACATATCATAATTCACAATTCAGAAATTGTCGAACAAGCGGTTATGGAGGCGAAAAACATTCCCCATAAGGTAATTGTGAATGCTAAATTATGAATTATGAACGAAAACAGCTACCTTTGCAACGTTTTTACATCGTCCACAAGTGAAATTCCACCCCACATCATTTTATCTGAATCTCATCTGTTTGCTGAGCATGGTCATGGGTGCCTGCTCCGTAGAGAAGTACATTCCAGAGGGAGAACACATGCTGACGGGCATTGCCGTCACCTGCGACGACGAAGAAATCCAGAAGACCTACGCACTGAGCGATTATGTGACACAAAACACCAACACCAANTGGTTTNGCNCACGCGTGCCACTNANAATCTACATNCTNTCGGGCACAGACACCACCAAACGCTNCTGCCGCNTCTNGCGCAAGCNCGGCGAAGCACCAATNCTCTACAGCCAANAGAAATCGGAAAGAACGATGGCAGACATCCGCAAGGTACTGAACAACGCAGGCTACATGAAAGCCGAAGTGGAAGAATTCCTGATGGAAAAGGGAAAGAAAGTCAACATCCTCTACAACATTCATCCCAACGAGCGATACACCATCCGCAACGTCCATCGCATCGTCGATGACCAAGGTCTGCGCCAATTCATCACCGTCGAAGACACCGCCGCCTCCCTGCTCAAACAAGGAGCACCCTTCGAGGTGACAGCCCTCAACGATGAACGCAACCGCATCACCTCCTACCTGCGCAACAACGGCTACTACAAATTCACAAAAGAAGACATCCGTTTCAGTGCCGACACCGCACAACAATCGTCTGAAGTAGATGTACTTGTACGTGTGAAGTTGCAACAAGACAATGGACGCACAGAAGCCACGCCACACAAGTAATACACCATCGTAAACGTCAACTTCCTAACCGATGTAACCCACCCCGATGCGCCCATCGACTGCATTCGCTACAAAGCCTACAACTTTCTCACACAAGGCAAACTTCACTTCCGCAAGCAAGTGCTCATTGGCAACTCATTGATACATCCTGGCGAGTTATACAAAGAGAACTTCTTCCGCCGCACCTACACCAACTACACCCGCCTGTCAGCCATCTCTTTCTCCAACATCAGCATGAAAGAACGTCCAGGCACCGACACCCTCGACTGCAACATTGTGGTCAATCATGCTAAGCCCCACTCTTTCGGTTTCGATGTCGAAGCCACCAACTCGGCAGGCGACCTCGGAGCAGCCCTCTCCACATCCTACCAAAACAGAAACCTGTTCAGAGGCTCCGAATCCTTCACGTTCAAAATTCGAGGTGCCTATGAAGCCATCACAGGACTCGAAGGCTACGAAGGCAACAACTACATTGAGTTCGGAGCCGAAGCCACGCTGGGATTCCCCGCCTTCCTGCTACCCTATGTGAAGCGCGAATGGGGCACTCGCCACAATGCGTCGTCCGAGATATCCCTGCAATACAACCGCCAGAACCGTCCCGAGTTCCAACGCCGAGTGCTCACCGCCGCATGGCGCTACCGCTGGAGCAGTCGGAATCAGCACGAACAGCACCGATTCGACTTGGCAGAAATCAGCTACGTCAATATGCCATGGATATCGCGAACCTTCAAAGAGCAGTACCTCGACTCGCTGGGCAAGACTAACGCTATCCTGAAATACACTTACGAGAACCTGCTCATCACCAAGACTGGATACACCTATTCCTACAACTCCCTTGGTGCGCGCGAACAGACCTACGGCAAGAATGCCTACACCATCCGCTTCAACATCGAGACCTCGGGCAATACGCTCAGAACAATTACCCGAATGCTTCACGGCAAGAAGAACGATGAGGGGCAGTACACCTTCTNCGACATCGCTTTCGCCCAGTACGTCAGAGGCGACTTCGACTTCTCCAAGAGCATCCGCATCGACAAAAACAACTCCGTCGCCTTCCACACCGCCTTNNGCATAGCCTATCCCTACGGCAATTCCGACCAGCTCCCCTTCGAGAAACGCTACTTCGCAGGNGGANCCAACAGCGTGCGTGNCTGGTCTGTACGCTCCTTGGGACCTGGTGCCTACAACAGCNAGGACAAAGGCATCAACTTCCTCAACCAATCGGGNGACATCAAGCTCGACCNCAGCCTAGAATACCGTGCCGCCCTCTTCTGGAAATTCNGCGGCGCGGCCNTTGTCGNNGCCGGCANCATCTGGANCATCCGCAAGTACAAAGACCAACCTGACGGCGAGTTCCGCATCGACAAATTCTGGCAGCAGATAGCCGTCAGCTACGGCATTGGCCTCCGCATGGACGCCAACTTCTTCATCGTCCGTTTCGACGCTGGTATGAAAGCCATCGACCCTGCCCACACAGGCATCGACCACTACCCCATCACCCACCACAATTTCGACCGCGATTTCGCTTTCCACTTTGCCGTGGGCTTACCCTTTTGATTTTCCTACACCCACATTCCCATTCTTCGCCACCCCATCCTCATTCCATTCCTGCACGGTGCAGGAAAGTTTTCCTTCCCCGTACAGGAAAACAGTCCTTCACGGTGCGGGACAGATACGAAGCAAGGCGGTGGGGAGGACATCGCCCGTCACTTTCGAGGTCGTAATTCGAGTAGCAATTGAGCAATAACATGTCATGTTCCGAAGAACACATTGAAACGCGTACGGCACTTTTGCGACAACACAAAAGAAAGTGGAAAGTTTTTTTGTTGATGACAAACGAAAGCCTNAACTTTGCAAAAAATATAAGTCGTCTGAACAGACAACCAAAGACTTTTGTAACACACATATATAATATGTATAGAACACATACGGACGGGGAACTGAGACTCTCCGACGCTGGCAAGCAGGTGACACTTGCAGGATGGGTACAACGCACAAGAAAGATGGGTGCGTTGACTTTTGTCGATTTGCGTGACCGCTATGGCATCACGCAACTGGTGTTTAACGAAGACACGGAGCACGAACTCTGTGAGCGCGCCAACAAGCTGGGACGCGAATTTGTGATTCAGGTAACGGGCACTGTGGCTGAACGATACAGCAAAAACAAGAACATCCCGACGGGTGATATCGAGATTGAGGTGAGCGAGTTGACGGTGCTGAACGAGTCCATCACCCCACCCTTCACTATTGAGGACCAGTCGGACGGTGGCGACGACCTACGCATGAAGTACCGCTATCTGGACCTGCGCCGCAATGCCGTGCGTAAAAATTTGGAACTGCGCCACAAGTTCTGTATCGCAGTAAGAAACTATCTGTCCAACCTCGGTTTCTTAGAGGTGGAAACGCCTATGCTGATTGGCTCCACACCCGAGGGCGCACGCGACTTCATCGTGCCGTCGCGCATGAACCCTGGTCAGTTCTACGCTCTGCCCCAGTCGCCCCAGACATTGAAGCAGCTGCTGATGGTAGCTGGTTTCGACCGCTACTTCCAGATTGTGAAGTGTTTCCGCGACGAAGACCTGCGTGCAGACCGCCAACCTGAGTTTACACAAATCGACTGCGAAATGTCGTTTGTGACTCAGGAGGACATCATCCAGACGTTCGAGGGCATGGCGAAGCATCTGTTCAAGGAATTGAGAGGCGTGGAACTCAACGAGCCTTTCCTTCGTCTGCCTTGGATTGAGTGCATGAAGCGTTTCGGCTCTGACAAGCCCGATATGCGTTTCGGCATGGAGTTTGTAGAACTGGACGATGTGCTGAAAAAGGGCACGTTTGCCGTGTTTGACGATGCGGCCTATATCGGTGGCATCTGCGCTTCTGGCTGTGCATCCTACACAAGAAAGGACATTGACAAGTTGACCGAGTGGGTGAAGCGTCCGCAGATTGGCGCGAAGGGCATGGTGTATGCCCGTGTGCAAGAGGACGGAACGGTGAAGTCGTCGGTGGATAAGTTCTATACTCAAGAGGACCTGCAAGCTCTCAAGGAGAAGATGCAGGCAAATCCGGGCGACTTGATTCTCATTCTCTCTGGCGATGATGCAATGAAGACGCGCAAGCAGCTATGCGAGCTGCGTCTGGAAATGGGAGGACGCCTTGGTTTGCGCGACAAGAACAAATTCGCATTGCTGTGGGTGACCGAGTTCCCGATGTTTGAATGGAGCGACGAGGAGCAACGTTTGATGGCGATGCACCACCCGTTCACACACCCGATGGACGAGGATGTCCACCTGCTCGACACCGACCCTGCCGCTGTGCGCGCTGATGCTTATGACATGGTGTGCAATGGCATTGAAGTGGGTGGCGGTTCTATCCGTATCCACGACCCGAAGCTGCAGGCCAAGATGTTCAAGATACTGGGCTTCACGCCCGAAAAGGCGGAGGAACAGTTTGGCTTCCTGATGAATGCTTTCAAGTATGGCGCGNCTCCTCATGGNGGTTNGGCATACGGACTGNACCGCTGGGTAAGCANCTTTGCAGGTCTNGNCTCAATCCGCGACTGCATTGCGTTCCCGAAAAANAACAGTGGACGCGATGTGATGCTCGACGCACCATCCTTTGTGGATCAGAAGCAACTGGATGAAGATTTCATTGCACTCAATTTGCCCCAAGAACAATAAGAGCATGATTTTTTTCAGCCTCGGAAGTGGCAGTTGCGGAAACTGCTACTATCTATCGACAGAGACTGACGCCATCATCATTGATTGTGGCGTCAGTCTGCGTCGATTCAAGAGAATCATGCTGGAATATGGTATGAAAGTGGGCAAGATACGGGGAATCCTAATCACACATGACCACGCAGACCATATCAAAGCGGCTGGCAAAATCGGCAAAGAGTGTTGTATCCCTGTCTATGCAACTCCCTTAGTACACGAAGGCATGGATCGCAACTGGCAAAGCACAGTGAAAGTGCCTGAAGAACAACGCTGCATTGTTGAGCAAAGCATTCCTTTTCAGCTGGGAGAGTTTCGAATCACCGCTTTTCCCATTCCTCACGACGCATCGGAGAATGTAGGTTATCATATAGAAGTGGGAGACATCCGCTTTACGGTGATGACCGACGTAGGTGATGTGACCGACGAGGTGAAACACTACATCGGAAAAAGCACCCACCTTGTCTTTGAAGCCAACTATGACGACGAGATGCTCAAGCAAGGACGCTATCCTGCGATACTAAAAGAACGTATCGCCAGTGGGCATGGCCATCTGTCAAACAAGAAGACCGCCACAGCAATAGCAGAGAATTTTCACGAACACCTGAAAAACGTATGGCTGTGCCACCTCAGCGAGGAAAACAACCACCCTGAATTGGCACGCAAGACCGTGGAAACCATCTTGCGCAGTTATGGTATCATTGTTGGTACCGATTTTACATTGGATGTGCTGCGACGCAAGATTCCAACAGGTCCGTNCGTGCTCAATTCGTGACAAATCACAGCNTACGAACCCTTTTGANGTGNCAAAAACTNAATTAAAATAAAAATAAATCGGTTTTNTTGAAAAAAAAACGTATCNTTGCATAACTTTTTGACNAGATGGAAGCAAAGAAGATTCTTTTTATCAACACGGAAATCGAGCCATTTGTGCCAGAGAATCAGCACTCGCTCATGGGGCGAATGATTCCTCAGGCTATGCAGGAACTCGGACACGAAATCAGGACATTCTCGCCGAAATGGGGCAACATCAACGAGCGTCGTAACCAATTGCATGAGGTGATTCGTCTCTCTGGCATGAACCTCATTATTGACGACACGGATCATCCACTCATTATCAAAGTGGCATCGTTGCCNTCTGCCAAGATGCAGATTTTCTTTATCGACAACGATGACTACTTCATGAAGCGTGGCATACTGACCNACAAGGAAGGNCAGGAATACACAGACAATGCGGAGCGCGCCATTTTCTATGTGCGTGGCGTATTGGAAACTGTGAAGAAACAAGGATGGGTGCCTGATGTAATTCATTGCTACGGATGGATAGCAGCATTGGCTCCTCTTTATATCAAGAAAGCCTACTACGACGAACCATCTTTCCGTAACGTCAAGGTGGTGATGGAAGTTTCTCCCAAAGAATTTCAGAACGACCTCGGTGTGGAAAACGCCAAATTCATTGACTATAAAGAAGCGGGCTATGACGACATCAAGGAACTTTGCAACACTTCTTTCGGTCATTCTGAACTTGAGAAGATTGGTGTGAAGTTTGNCGATGGTGTTATCGTGGAGAATAATGAGGTTGACCCTTCTATCGTAGAATATACGAAGTCGCAGAATATGCCTATGTTGGAGCCAGTTGAAGGTGATGCTTTCAAACAAGCTTACAGTGACTTCTACGAAACGCTTTTTTAAGACAAGACATGAGATTTACACATCTGTTTGTATGGATCATGGCGCTGGTTGCGCTCGTATCATGTGACGACGAGACATCCACGTTCGGAGTTGACATGATGCCTGCTACCGACATCGTTACCAAGAAATACCAAACATACGATGTCACCACGGAGTCGTATGCGGTAGGCGACGCAGTATTGGCACGCACCAACCTTTCTTATCTGGGTCGTTTTACAGACCCAGAAACAGGCACAACAATCAAGAGTGACTTCTTAGCTCAATTCCATTGCGACGAAGCATTTGAGTTGCCTGACATCATAAATGACGAGTGCATACAGATGGATCTTCGCCTATTCGTCAAAGACTTTGTAGGTGATTCATTGGCTACGTTTAAGCTCTGTGTCTATGAACTGAATAAGCAGCTTGACCCTAATGCAAACTATTACACGAACATTGTTCCTGAAGAGTATTACAATGCAGATGAACAGCCGATTGCAACCAAGTGGTTCACACTGAGCGACCGCACGATTACGGATTCGGCACGATGGTCAAATAACTATAATCGCAACATTCGGGTAAGCCTCCCTGTTGAGTTAGGCACAAAGATTTTCCGTGATTATCGAAAGAATCCTAACCACTTTGCAAATACTGTCACTTGGCTTAACAGCGGCAACCCTTGCAGCAAAGGTCTGTACTTTAAGTTAGAGCAAGGTGACGGAGCAATGGCATACATCGACATCGTACAGCTCAACTTGACATTTAGGTATTACGATGTTGATTACAAGAAAGATACGACAGGAGTTTGTTCATTTGCTGCCACAGATGCTGTGGTGGAAGCGACTCATTTTGAAAACTCGAACTTGGACAGATTGCTTGATGACCATAGTGCCACCTATCTGAAGAGTCCTGCTGGAATTTTCACGATGGCAACTATTCCAGCGAATCAACTAAATATGACAGATACCATCAACTCGGCAAAACTGACCCTCACACGATACAACGACTTGGTGGAGAGTCCTTTCAAACTTAGCATCCCCAAGACTGTACTGCTTGTGCGGTTGGACGACTACTTGAACGGCTTCTTTGAAAACTATCAAGTAAATGACGGCAAAGAGTCCTACTTAGCGACATTCAATAGTTCCACAAACTCGTATGTGTTCTCTAATATCTCGCGCCTTGTTACCATAATGGCACACGAAAAGGCAGAAGGTAAAGCAACAGAGAATTGGGACAAAGTCCTCATCATTCCAGTGGAGACAACCAGTGATTCAAGTGGAAAGATTGTGAAACTGAACCACGACTTCAGTATGAGCAGCGCCCGTCTGGTTGGTGGTGAAGCCAATAAACTTCAGTTAGAAGTGATATACTCCGCTTTTCAATAAAAGAACATCCTTTTTGGTTTTACCACAATTCCTCAGAAGACATTCAGGCATTTCTCAATTGTTCAATAAGTGGTATCAACACTTTTTTAATGACTTTATCATTCAATTGATGCTCGCCATCAAAGCGAATCACATGATTTGCAAGATAATTCCTTTTAAAGAGCGATTCTGCATTTGTAACAGATGTGTCATGTAAACCGACCAGACACCAGCATGTCTCTTTCTCTTCAGGAGTGATATTCTTGAATTGTTGGCGTTCCATTTGGTTATGATGCTGAATGACATCCTTTGTTATCTTAAAGGTTTTCGCCCCATCATAACGACCATTATAGAACTGGTATTCACCCGTGCGCAACACCTTCGACATCGTTGACATCGTAAAGGCAGGGTTCACTAAAACACGCTTGAACGATCGCATTTGCTGGGCATACATGCCTCCCATACTTGTGCCAATAATCAGGTCAGGACGTTCCTGCTTACATAGTTCCTTCAAGTAGGGCAAGGCATCAACAGGGTCAATGGGAATGTCGGGGGCAATCACTTCGTCCTCAGCTAATTCTCTTCTCAACGTCTCTACGGTTCCACTGGCATGTGAAGAACCGAACCCATGGAAATATATAATCTTCATTGCTGCTTTTTTAGAAAAATTTCGTGGTCAATGTTGTTGGGGAGTTCCTCCCGATAGTGCGTCACCATCAGCAGCGTCTTGTCTTTGCGCTGGCAAAACACTTCGATGACATCCTTTACCAACCGGCGATTCTTCAAGTCAAGCCCATGCAAAGGTTCATCCAAAATTAACAATGAGGGGTCTTTCACAAATGCCCTGGCTAACAATACCAATCGTTGCTCACCGCTACTCAACTTCAGAAAGGTCGTGTCAGCCTTCTCTCGAATGCCAAACACATCCATCCAGAACTCACAAACAGCTCGCTGCTCTGGCTTAGGTTTCCGATAGAGTCCTGACACATCGCTGAGTCCGCTTGCCACAATGTCCACCGCAGGAATATCTCTCATATAGGCACGATGCATCTCTGGGGATATATAACCAATATGTTTCTTGATGTCCCAAATGCTCTCTCCTTTCCCACGTTGATGTCCAAAGAGAACAATGTCATTTGCATAACTCTGCGGATTATCAGCACACACGATACTTAACAGCGTCGATTTTCCTGCCCCGTTTTCTCCGCTCAACGCCCAGTGCTCACCATTCATCACTGTGAAACTTAAGTCCTTCAAGATGTGACGTTCACCATAGCGGATGTTCACTTTACGGAAGTCTATTACCTGCCGTGTACCCGACACAACCTCCAACTCTGCATCTCCTGCATACGGCAATGCGATGATTGCTTGCTCTTTCTCTACAGAAAGCATCCGTGCTGGAACAGAAGCACGATGCTCGCGATAGTAGTCCAATGTCACCTTCTGTTCCACCTTCATATCTTTCACTTCTACCACATGTGTGATAAAGTCGGGGATATCATCTGTCTTCGACAGCACCAATACCACTGTCACATTCGTCTCACGAGCCAGCAATGTCAAAAACTCTGCCAACTGAGCACGAGCTGTCACATCCAAACCAATAAAAGGATTGTCCATAATGAGTACTCGTGGATTTGTCAACAAAGTCTTTGTCAACTGAAACTTGCGTAACTCACCACTACTCAATAGAATCACGTGCTTGTCCACCAGTTGCTCCAGATGGAAAATCTCATACAAACGTTTCCTCACCTTCTCCAGTTCGACATGCATCTCTCGCCTATCGGCTTCTTCCTGCGCCACACGCACAGCCTCTTCTTCAGGCGATTCGTCACGTACCACAAACTTGTCAAACACCGTTTTTCTTGTCAATCCTTCCTCTGCTATACGGAACGACTCCGCCAACAAATCTCTCACCAGCGGTGTCTCTTCTATATCGTTCTGATTCCAACGCTGTTGGTAGTAATACACTCCTTCATTCGTTCCATACGAGTCACGAAACGACAGATACTTCACATTGTCGCTGACCAACTTAGCCTTGCTTGGCGTAAAGTCATAGCGCACCCCATTCATCGGCATCAATGCACATTTCCCCGTAATGATATCCACCAAACGTGTTTTTCCACTACCATTATCACCCACGATTGCCAATTGCTCACCTACCTGCAACTCGAAGTCAATAGGTGCATTCATCCTATAAAGAGGATGGCGTACTTCCCCACCTTTTATTTCAATCAAATTTTGCATGTTCTTTTTCTAAATCTTTTTCACTCTACAAAATTACGATATAAAAGCCATACAGACAAACAAACCCACAAAAAATAGCTCCATCTCTATTATGAGACGGAGCTACCTATTTCTTTTCGTAAAAAATATCCTTACTTGATGTCGCTCACCTTAATAACATCTTTGTCATTGTAGTCAAGATTCTCCCCTGCCATACCCCAGATAAAGGTATAATAGTACGTGGCGGAAGCTGCATGGATTGACCATTCGGGCGACATAATGGCTTGTTCGTTGTGAAGCCATACGACACGGCTCTCTTGTGGTTCACCCATGATGTGGCTGATAGTCTGTCCATCGGGCAGGTTGAAGTAATAGTAGGCTTCAATGCGGCGACCATGAGTATGAGGTGGCATCGTGTTCCACACACTACCCTCTTGCAACTGTGTCAAACCCATCTGCAACTGGCAAGGTCCTTCTTCAAGGGTTGTGTTGACAATGAGTTGGTAGATGGTGCGCTGATTAGATTCTGCCAAAGTTCCCAAAGGACCGAGTACAGTAGCTTTCAGCGACTGCACCTTGCCGTTCTTACGACCGTCAAGGGTAATCCATTGTGTCTTGTAGTGCTGATGCGCTGTGGCTGAGTTGATGTAGAACTTTGCAGGGTTCTTAGGGTCTTTAGAACGGAAAACAACTTCCTGATTGGACTCTATACCATTACCCTTCTTATCCTTACCGAGATTGCCACGACCAATGTAGAGAGCCTCCTTTTCCCCCAAGGGATATTCTACACCATCCACAATCACCACACCAGCACCAGCTGTGTTGATGATACCAATCTCACGATTGTGAAGGAAGTACGGAGCACGTAACTCTGGAAAAGTTTCTAGTTTCAAGTCTTTGGTGACAGGCATCGCACCACCGAAGATGAAACGATCGTACATAGAATAGGTAAGGTTAATTTCATCGGGCGACATAACCTGCTCCATCACAAAGCGGTCACGGAGCGTCTGCGTGTCATAGTGTTTCACATCATCTGGATGGCAAGCTTTTTGGAAGCTTACGTTCATTTGGGCGTTCATGCCCAATGTACCCATCATCAGGGCAAAACTTACAAATACTTTTTTCATAGGTCTTTTGTTATGTTAGTCAATGTTAGCATCATTCAAATTTTTCTTCCCTCACAATGCGCATACGGTTCCATACCACCATGCCTATAGTAATCAAGGTCAGTATTCCTGCGCCAATCCATTCCAATGAAGCCACACACTTGTAGATGAACCAGCCAAAGAGACTCGACGCAAAATCGAGTGCGCCAGCTTCAAACCCATCGGGTATTTTAGCCGCATCATTCTTTGTGGCAGCATAAACCTCATGAGCGGCCTGTGTGAATGCAGGTGCCATATCTGTAACAAAGTAGAGACCTGCCACCAAAGCGATGAAGCCAATAATCAAACTCTTCACCACATTGCCTTTCGTATACGGCAGGATGAGAGGGAACAAATAAAACATACCCGCCAACGATGCCAATGGCAGAAATTGGTTACCAAGCAACACAACTGCTACAGCCAAAATGACGGGGATAAGGATGACAGAGCACACCAATGTTGTCGGATGACCAATCACCAAAGCAGGCGACATACCAATATAGATTTTCTTGCCCTTAAACTTCCGCTTCACCACCTCTTGTGTTTTCTCTGCAATAGGTTTCAAACCGTCAATAAACAAACTTGTGATACGTGGAATCAGCTCCATCACTGCACCCATTGTAACACCCAATGCCAAAATGAGTTTGATATCAAATTGAGCTGCTACACCAATCAATACACCCACAAGAACACCCAGAACAAGAGGTTCACCCAGCACGCCAAACTTTCGTTTCAGTCCTTCAGCATCCACGTCAAGTTTGGAAAAGCAAGGAATCGAATTTAGCCCCTTGTTTATCAGTATGGCAAACAGAGTGAAACTCTGGCAAAAAGGCTGAGGGATAGAAATACCAGGCAAATCATAATGCTTCTGAAACTTTTCTGCTGTAAGGTCAGCCATCACTAATGTCACCACATAGCAAACAATGGCAGCAAAGTATCCCCATGCTAACGACTGTCCCATCACAAAATAGACAACAGCCCCAATAAAAGCAAAATGCCAATAGTTCCACAAATCAATATTTACAGTACGCGTACATTTAGTTATTAGGAGCAAAAAGTTTACGCCCAACAAAATAGGGATGATGAGCGCTCCCACAGCTGTGTTGTAAGCTACAGCGGCAGCTGCTGGCCACCCCATGTCAAAAACCTGCAGAGCCAACTGATATATGTCCGAAATCTTTTCCAACGGTAAAGTAAAATTATCAGTCAGCAACTTGGTCACCACATTAAGACCAATGAACCCCACCCCCACAAAGAGTCCACTTTTCAAAGCTTTTCCAAATTTCATGCCAATGCACAAACCGATAATAGTAAACAAGATTGGCATCATGACAGCAGCACCAAGACTGATAATATAAGCAAATATATGTTCCATAAAGTTAGTTAGTTATTGATTGAATTTTCGACAAAGTTACAACATTTTCTTAAACCATAGGTTCTTTTTCTTTCTTTTTGTAAAAAAGGTCACATATATTCACTAAGATGTAGAGACAAATTCGTATATTTGCACCGTTTTTAAGTGTAAAAAGATTACAATTAAACTAAACTTGATATGATTACAAATGACATTTATGGGGCTTTGCAGCTCCTCGTTGTTGGTATGGTCACGGTGTTTCTCGTGCTGCTCATCGTGATTTATCTCGGAAAATCCCTCATCTGGGCAGTGAACAAATGGGCACCAGAAGAGGCTGTGGCAAAGAAAACCGCTTCTGTAGCTAAGGCTATCGGAACGATTGACGCAAACACCAAGGCACTCATCGTTGCGACCATCAGCCGAATCACAGGCGGAAAAGACCGTGCAAACAACATCACCAAATTGGCGACGAAAATATTAAGGATAAAAAGTATAT
>WFMB01000141.1 GCA_009177185.1 Bacteroidales bacterium | reverse complement strand
AGAGCACGCTGACGGTAAAGGTGGGCGATGGGTTCGACATCGGCAAGCTGGAGAAGGACATCTTTGAACTGGGCTTCAATCGGGTGGACTATGTGTATGAGCCTGGGCAATTTGCGGTGAGAGGCAGCATCGTGGATGTGTATTCGTTCTCGTCTGATATGCCTTACCGTATCGACTTCTTTGGTGATGAGGTGGATAGCATCCGCTTGTTCGACGTGCAAAGCCAGTTGAGTCAGGGGAAGGTGGAGCAGATGACTATTGTGCCGAACATCAAGAGGGACAATGCCGAGTACATTTCTTTTTTGGAGTTTCTGCCGAAGGATATGCTGATTGTGACGCAGGACTTCGCATTCGTGTGTGGCAAGATTGCGCAGATACACGAGGAGGGCTTTTCGAGCCAGGCGCAATTCGAGGCGGAGACGAATGCGGAGACGTTGATTGACCGCTTCATCATCGACGAGGAGTCGTTTTTGAGGCAGGTGGTGCAGTTCCGACATCTGGAATTGAAGAAGAACAGCACGGCGGATGAGAAGGCGATTCACTTTGACACGGCTGCGCAACCGTTGTTCCATAAGAACTTTGATTTGGTCAGCCAGGAGTTCCATCGTCTGATGGACGGGGGCTACAGAATCTACATCTTTGCCGACAGCGAGAAGCAGATAGCTCGCTTGCAAAACATCTTTGAAGAGATGGTAACGATGGAGGCGGATGTCATCTTGTTCACCCCTGTCAACAAAGCCATTCATGAGGGCTTCATCGACCACACGCTGAAGCAGTGTTTCTTTACTGACCACCAAATCTTTGACCGTTTCCATAAGTACAGCTTGAAGAGTGACAAGGCTCGACGGGGCAAGGTGGCGTTGACGCTGAAAGAGATACGGCAGTTTGAGATAGGCGACTATGTGGTACATATCGACCATGGTGTGGGACGCTTCGGCGGTCTGGTGCGCGTGCCGCAGGGCGACGTGATGCAGGAGATGATAAAAATCATCTACAAGAACGAGGACACGGTGTATGTGTCCATCCACTCGCTGCACAAAGTCTCTAAGTATAAGGGTAGGGAAGGTGAACCGCCTGTGTTGAACAGGATTGGCGGTGGTGCGTGGGAACGCATGAAGGAGCGTGTGAAGACGAAGGTGAAGGACATCGCCCGTGACCTCATCCGACTCTATGCCGCCCGTCTGAAAGAGAAGGGCTTTGCCTACAGCAAGGATGGCTATATGCAGCATGAGCTGGAGGCAAGCTTCGCCTACGAAGACACCCCCGACCAGTTGAAAGCCACGCAGGACGTGAAAGCGGACATGGAGAAGCCGCGTCCGATGGACAGGCTCGTGTGTGGCGACGTGGGCTTCGGCAAGACGGAAGTGGCGATTCGTGCGGCATTCAAGGCTGCCACCGACGGCAAACAAGTGGCGGTGCTGGTGCCTACGACGGTGCTGGCTTACCAGCATTACCAAACCTTCTTATCGCGTTTGAAAGAGTTCCCCGTCTGCGTCGAATACCTCACCCGTGCTCGCACTGCCAAAGAGACGAAGACCGTGCTGGAAGGCTTGAAGGAGGGAAAGGTCGATATCATCATTGGTACTCAAAAGCTGATTGGCAAGCAGGTGCAGTTCAAGGACCTGGGACTGCTCATCATTGACGAGGAGCAGAAGTTTGGCGTCGCCACGAAAGAGAAGTTGCGCAGCATGAAAGTGCATGTTGATACGCTCACGATGACGGCAACGCCTATCCCACGCACGTTGCAGTTCTCGCTTATGGGGGCACGCGACCTTTCCATCATCCAGACTCCTCCGCCCAACCGCCATCCCATACAGACGGAAATCCACACCTTCTCGCCTGAGATATTTGCCGAAGCCATCAACTTTGAGATGAGTCGCAATGGCCAGGTGTTTGTGGTGAATAACAAAATCAGCAACTTGCGAGACTTGGAGGCGATGATAACCAAGCATGTGCCCGATGTGCGTGTATGTGTCGGTCACGGGCAAATGAATCCGCAGGAGTTGGAACAGATTGTGCTGGGCTTTATGAACCACGACTACGACGTGATGCTCTCGACGACCATCGTGGAGAATGGCATTGACGTGCCCAACGCTAACACCATCATTATCAATAGTGCGCAGAACTATGGTTTGTCAGACCTTCACCAAATGCGCGGACGTGTGGGGCGTGGCAACCGAAAGGCTTTCTGCTATCTTGTCGCTCCGCCGTTGGCGGCACTGAACGATGTGACGCGCAGACGTTTGCAGGCTGTGGAGAACTTCAGCGACTTGGGTAGCGGCATCCACATCGCTATGCAAGACCTTGACATTCGAGGGGCAGGCAATATGCTCGGAGCGGAGCAGAGTGGTTTCATCGCCGACCTCGGTTACGAGACCTACCAGAAGATTCTGAATGAGGCCGTTGCTGAGCTGAAAGACAACGAGTTCAGCGACCTCTTTGCCGAAGAGGGCAAGGACGAGGAAGGCAAGTTGAGCGGTGAACGCTTCGTGACCGAGACCAATGTGGAAAGCGACATTCAGGCTTTCTTCCCCGAAGAGTATGTGCCCAGCAGCAGCGAGCGCATGAGCCTTTATCGCGAACTCGATTCTTTCACCCGTCCGCAACAGCTGGACGACTATAAGAAACGGCTGCTCGACCGATTTGGTGTGATTCCTCCTGTTGGCGAGGCCCTCCTCACAGTCATGCCTATCAAGTGGGCGGCCCAACGCCTCGGCATCGAGAAGGTCGTCCTCAAGAAGGGGCGCATGATTCTCTACTTCACCCTCGAACCCCAGTACTTCCAAAGCCGTGCCTTCGAGAAGGTCCTCACCTATGTGGGTCGCCGCGGAAGAAGCTGTACCCTGCGCGATGGTGAACGAAAGTCGCTGCTCATCAAGGACATCATCACCATGGAACCTGTTTTGAGTGTGTTGAAAGC